>NZ_DBGS01000116.1:78358-92651 GCF_002295455.1 Thalassospira sp. UBA848
GGCACCTATATCCCGCACTTTGATGAAACCGGCGAAGTGCTGGGCTATTTCTGCATTTATCACGACATTACCGAACGCAAGACCGCCGAACAGGCGCTCAAAGAAGCCAACGAAGGCCTTGAAGCCCGCGTGACCGAACGTACCCATGCGCTTGAGGTCCTGAACTCCGAACTTTCGGACGCCAAGGAACAGGCCGAAACCGCCAACGATACCAAAACCCGCTTCTTTGCCGCTGCCAGCCACGACCTGCTTCAGCCACTGAATGCCGCGCGCCTGTTTACAGTCGCCCTTGGTGGCAAGCAGGGGCTGGCGGATGACGTACTTGATCTGGTCGGCAAGGTGGATCTGTCGCTCAAGGGGGTTGAAGAACTCCTCAACGAGCTTCTTGATATCTGCAAGCTTGATGCCGGCGCGATGCAGCCGACCGTGCGTGACTTTGCGATCAATGATGTGCTGGGCGCGCTTGAAACCGAATTCGGCCCGATTGCCGAAAATGCCGGGCTCAGCTTCAAGGTCCATAAACGCGATCTGTGGGTGCGCAGTGACAGTCGTTTGCTGCGGCGTATCCTGCAAAACTTCATTTCCAACGCCATGCGCTATACCCGCACCGGCGGGGCGGTGGTGGGTTGCCGCGTGCGTGGTGACACGCTCAAACTCGAAGTTTGGGATAGCGGGCCTGGCATCCCCGAAGACAAACTGAAAATCATCTTCCGCGAATTCCATCGCCTCGAAGGCCCGGAAACCACCGATGTGAAGGGGCTGGGGCTTGGCCTTGCCATCGTGGATCGCCTTGGCAAGTCGCTGGGTCACCCGGTTTCGGTGCGCTCACGCCCCGGTCGCGGCACGGTCTTCTCGGTCGAAGTGCCGCTGGGGGTTGCCGATACCGCCGCCACACCAAAACCCAAACGCCGCATGGCGGGCGAGTTGGGCGGCCTTCGTGTGCTGTGCCTTGATAACGAACCCGATATCCTCGATGGCATGCGTGCCATGCTGGAAAACTGGGATTGCGTCGTGGTTACCGCCCAGTCCGGTACAGCGGCCGAAGATACCCTGACCAAGGCAGAGGACGGCAAACAACCGTTCTCGCCGGACATCATCCTTGCCGATTACCACCTTGATTCCGGCCAGACCGGTCTTGATGTCCTAATGCGGTTGCGTGATGTTCACGGCGTTAACGTCCCCGGCGTCATCATCACCGCCGACCGTTCAGCTGATACCGCCGACCTGATCGCCGATCAAGGGTTCTCGCTACTCAACAAACCGCTCCGCCCGGCCAAACTGCGCGCCCTGATGACGCGCGCCCTCAACCGGTTGGGGAGTGATGCGGCGGAGTAAGTTGCTAATATTCTTTGTGATACGTGTAGTTCACCTGCTACCATTTTGGTAAACACTTAAAACGTTTATCGGGTTTAGTTATGGCATTTGTTTTCATTTCCCGCTTCGCTGTCTTTCTATCACTGATTTCTGCTGTCACATTAGTGGGAGCTAAAAAATCAATCGCAAAGGATTGTTCGGCTCTCTCCTCGTTAATATTCTTGCCTGATACACAAGTTCATGAAGCTGCTGAGTTAGCAGCCGATTGTATAGATGATCCGCTGGGGCACTCGTATCTCCAGAGCGCCTTGACGGGGAACTTTTATGAGCAGCCAGAGGAAATTTTAGCTGAATTGGCACTACCTGATGCTGAACGTTCTGCGGATAGCTATTACAAGGCCTTTTTTGTACGCAAAGCATTTATCGAAGAGGCCATGAATCCGGGCGATGAGGTCCGAAGAACGTATTCATATCTGTTTGAAAGTGCGAAACGGGGAAGCCTCTATGGAAGCGCTTATCTTACATATTGGGGCCTCTTTAACGATACGGAGTGGGCAGGGAACTTCGTCGAAAATCTAAAGCCGTTTGGGGAAGCTCATTTTAGTGCAGTAAAGCAACTCCTTAGCCATGTGAACACGGTTTGTTTTTACTCAAAGATGTTCCCCAGCAAAAACCCTCAGGCGCCTGAACCGCTAGAACCAGAGCACTTTTGGTTAACACCAGAGTTCGCTCAAATGCTTGTTTTGTTGCGAAAAATTGAATGTGAGCATGTGGAAAGTTTTGTCTCAGCCAATGCACTTGAGCCTGCACCGATATCAGACTTTTTTTTGACGGAATTGATGCACCATTGGGAGCTTGAGAATGAGCACCGTTTGTCAATCGAGAAGCTGCGCGCCAATGCCAGTGAGTATGCGGATTCTGAGATTCCTGCTGCCGTAAGCGAATGGGCAAAGCGCTATAAATCCTCTCAACCAGATAACCCACTTTTGTGGTGTGACACCAATCAGGCGGACAAACTAAATCTCTGCTATCGGACTGCCTTTTATCAAGACTTCCACTGCAAAGGTATGTTGTCTGTAGAAGGATTCTCAGAACAGCTACCCAGTTCGATGGAGTACGACTACTGTCGTGATTTGTTTTTTATGCATACTTTAGGTTCCTCAACGGCTTCCGCTGATAACTCTTGAGCTATTCTGCTGTTTAGCCGGAAGCGGGTGACATTAAAGAGCATCAGTTTCCTAGGTTAGAGAACGAGAATTAGTCATCCATTTGTAAGTGCCAGTTTCGCACTCATCAGAATGAAGCCGCCCGCAAAACATTTGCCAATCAGATCTATCACTTTCTTCTGTTCCAGAACGTGCTGGCGCAGTGCTGCGGCAAAACACCCATAAATCACAAACACACCAAATGTCATCGCCATGAAGATCAGGCCGAGCAGGGTCATTTCAAGCGTTGTGTCGGGCGTGTTCGCGCTAACAAATTGCGGCAGGAAGGCGAGGAAGAAGACTGACAGTTTGGGGTTGAGCAGGTTAAGCAATATCCCGTCGCGGATGATTTTAAGAATGCCCGTGGTGCTTTCATTGGTGGTGACTTTCATCGCACCGGTCCTAAACCACATGCCCCAGGCCATATACAGCAACCAGGCTACACCCAGATAACGCACGATTTCAAAGGCGACCGCGCTGGCATGAAGCAGGGCGGCGAGGCCAAGGATGCTGGCGGTCATATGCGGGACAATACCCAGTGTGCAGCCAAAGGCGGCCCAGATGCTGGCCTTCATGCCGCGTCCCAGTCCAAAGGCAAGGGTATAGATCACGCCGGTGCCGGGCAGGGCGACGATGATGAGGGAGGTTATCAGGAAGTCGAGGCTGATCATGGTTCATCCGTTTGTTGAATGCTCTGTTGCCCTCAATCTACGGATGGACAGCAGAGCATTCTTGAACGGAATTGCACGATCTGATGGTTTGTCCCAAACCGTCATTCCGGGCGGAGCGGAGCGCAGACCCGGAATCCATGCGCAATCGCGGCAAAGATGGATTCCCGCTTGCGCGGGAATGACGATTGGGTTGGGAACCGTTTCTGAGGCCGTCGGCTAGTTCGCGCGAATGGCGCGGGCATAGCGGCCCGGTGTCAGGCCAAAGGCACGGATAAAGTGGCGGTTGAGGTGGCTTTGATCGGCGAAGCCTGCGCTGCTTGCGATATCGGCAAGGGTTTCGCCGGATTTGATCATGGTCCTTGCAAGATCAATGCGCCGCTGGATCAGATAGGCGTGCGGGGTGAGGCCCGTCGCATGGGTAAAGTCGCGCAGCGTCTGAAATTTGCTTAAGCCCGTGGCGTTCGCCAGGTCATCAAGGCTGTGGCTGTGTGTCGGGCTGTCATCAAGCAACGCCTTGGCGCGTTTGATCCGGGCATGGGCAACGGCTTGGCGCACGTTTGATTTCGGGGTGGGTTCACCGGTGCCGATCATGGTGTGATGGAGCATCATCAGCAGCATTTCTTCGCGCCGGAGCCGTGCACTTTCTTGCGATCCATTGGTGATGGCATCGAACAATGCCCCAAAGCAGCGCCGTACAGTGGGGCTGTCCATCACGGGCCGTGTGAATTCATATTGGTCGGTGGCGGCATCAGTAAGGTCACTTGCCGCGCGCGCGATCAGGTCCGGGTCAAAATACAACATGTTCCAGCCGCGTGGCCCATCGCCAATCGGATGGCCATCATGCACTTCGCGGGGATTGACCGTGATGATGTTGCCAGCTCCGGCCTCGACCATGCCGCGACCGGAGGCCGATTTCTGCGCCCCGGAATGCATGAAGCCAATGCCAAACGCCTCATGGGTGTGCTTGGCAAAGGAATGGCGTGTTTCGGCCATGACGGCTTCCACACCCAGACAATCATGGGCAATGACTTCGACCTTGTTCATCGCACAAAACTGGCAGCGTTTGAAGGTTTTGGCAATGGGACGATGAGACACGCCATGCAATCGGGCGTGAATGCTGAGAGGACACTGTCGCGGTGGCATCGGTATACGCGCGGCACCTGGCCGACAGAGATGGTCTCCGACGGGCAGGGCAAACACGTCTGCTGAAATCTGGATATATGTATGAACGGCTTAACAACCGGGCGTTTCCGGGGACGGGCAGAAGGGTGATCGCGCCGATCAGGCGTCGATGGCCGGTTCCTGAAGCTGCAATTCGCGCGCGATGATCACGGCCTGGGTGCGGCTATGGACCGAAAGTTTGCGCAGGATCGCCGATACATGGGCCTTGACCGTCGCTTCGGTGACATCAAGCTCATAGGCGATTTGCTTATTGAGCTTGCCTTCGGTCAGCATGTTCAGAACACGCAATTGCTGCGGGGTAAGCTGACCGATCTTTTCGGCAAGACCGGTGGCTTCATCATCTGCCGGGCCGTTTTCCATGGCCTCGCGCGCCCAGTCGGGCATCCACATGCCACCATCCAGCACGGTCTTGACCGCAAGGCCGATCTGATCGACAGGGGCCGATTTCGGTACAAAGGCCGACGCGCCGTATTCGATGGAGCGACGCACGACAGGAAGTTCCTGACTGGCCGAAACGATGGAAACCGGTATGTCGGGGTAGGATGCGCGAAGTGTGAACAGGCCGGTAAAGCCGTTCATGCCCGGCATATGAAGATCAAGCAGGACAAGGTCGATATCGCCTTTATGTGCCTCGACCTGATCAATCGCCTCATACAGGCTTTCAGCTTCAAGCACCGAGACATTTTCCAGTTCTGTGCTTAACGCCTGTTTGAGCGCCCCGCGCACAAGCGGGTGGTCATCAGCGATCAGAATCTGGAACGTTTCGGACATTGGATATTTCCCCTGAAAGTTATCTTTCCCCGACAGGTCGCAATTATTCTATCCCGTTCAAGCGGAACTCACAAATTATTAGGTGAGAAAAGGATGGGATATCTTGATTTTGGATTGGATGCGACCCGTTTGGCGACGATCTGCGCGACAGGTTTTGTCTGGAAAAACTGGCAAAAAGGTTGAGGGAAACCAAAGATCACTCTCGCCCCACGAAATGTGAAACTTTGGCCCCCCTCGCGCCACCGTTTGAGAGTATGCCCATTAAAATCGGTGCCGTAAACTCCGCATTTGAGGAAAAATGAAATTTATCTTATCAGTGTGATCAATGACCGAAATTCAGTTCTGACACACCACACTGCATTGCGAAATTGGCGAATTTATACAATCCGTTCCAAAACCGCGCAGCCCAAGGAAAAAAGGACACCTAAATGTCTGAACAGCCGCAAGTGATCCGCCGCGAAGACTATAAGGAACCTGACTTTGTTGTCGAAAAGGTCGAACTGGTTTTTGACCTTGATCGGGACGTCACAAATGTGAAATCGCGCCTGTTTATGGCTGCGAATCCTGCGCGCGGTACCGGAAAGGGGGACGAAGTTTTCCTCCATGGCGAGGATATGAAGCTCCTTTCCGTCACCCTTGATGATGCCCGTCTGGCCTCAAGCGATTTCAAGGTGGATCAGGAGGGCCTGCGCTTCACTGCACCAAGCGAAACCTTCATTGCCGAACTCGAAACCCAGATTTCACCGGCCAACAACACCCGCCTTGAAGGGCTTTATGTTTCGCAAAGTGCCTTTTGCACCCAGTGCGAGGCCGAAGGTTTCCGGCGCATCACCTATTTCCCGGATCGTCCCGATGTCATGGCGACCTATAAGGTCACGATCAATGCCAACAAGGAAAGCTGCCCGGTCCTGTTGTCAAACGGCAATCTGATCGACAGTGGTGATCTTGATGGCGGGCGTCATTTCGCGGTGTGGGAAGACCCGTTCCCCAAGCCGTCCTATCTGTTTGCGCTGGTGGCCGGTGATCTGGCCTGTGTCGAAGACAGTTTCAAGACCATGTCGGGCCGTGATGTGGCGCTGCGTATCTTTGTCGAACATGGCAACGAGGATCGCTGTGACTATGCGATGGACAGCCTGAAACGGTCCATGAAGTGGGACGAGGAGGTCTATGGCCTCGAATACGATCTGGATCTGTTCAATATCGTCGCGGTGTCGGACTTCAATATGGGGGCGATGGAAAACAAGAGCTTGAATGTTTTCAACGCCAAATTCGTTCTGGCACGGCCTGATACGGCGACCGATGTGGATTATGAACGCATCGAATCCATCGTCGCACACGAATATTTCCATAACTGGTCGGGCAACCGTGTAACCTGCCGCGACTGGTTCCAGCTGTCGCTCAAGGAAGGCTTGACCGTTTTCCGCGATCAGGAATTCTCGGCCGATCAACGTTCCCGCCCGGTGCAGCGCATTAAGGACGTCAACGCACTTCGCGCCGCCCAGTTCCCCGAGGACGCCGGGCCACTGGCCCATCCGGTGCGCCCGGACAGCTATATGGAAATCAACAATTTCTATACCGCGACAGTCTATGAAAAGGGTGCCGAGCTGATCCGCATGATGCATACGCTGCTTGGTCCGGATGGCTATCGCAAGGGCATTGACCTTTACTTTGATCGTCATGACGGGCAGGCGGTGACTTGCGATGATTTTGCCAAGGCAATGGAAGACGCCAATGGTGCGGATTTCAGCCAACTCAAACGCTGGTATTCGCAGGCAGGCACGCCGAAACTCAGTTGGCAGGGCGACTATGACGCGGATGCCAAACAATACCGCCTGACCATTACCCAGAAAACTGACCCGACCCCGGGACAGCCAGACAAAAAGCCGCTGCACATGCCGATCTCAATCGGCCTTCTGGGCGCGGATGGTTCTGATCTTCTGGCCAAAACGGTGGAACTGACGGAAGCCAGCCAGGAATTCGTCTTTGACGGTGTTTCGCAAAAGCCGGTTCTTTCCTTTAACCGTGGATTCTCGGCACCGGTCAACATCACCACCGATCAGCCTGATGAAGAGCTTGCTTTCCTGATGGGCCATGACAGTGATGCGTTCAATCGCTGGGAGGCCGGGCAGAAATATGCAACCCGTCTGATGCTGTCGGCCATTGCCGCATATGAGGCAAATGGCGGCGATGTTGATGCCGCCTTTGACGGTGAAAAGGACCGTGTCGATGCCTTCATTGCCGCGATGCGTCAGACACTTATCAATGATGATCTTGATAAGGCGTTTCGGTCTGATGCACTTGTGCTGCCGGGCGAGGCATTCCTGTCCGAGCAACGCAAGCCCGCCAATCCCGAGGCGATCTATCAGGTGCGAACCGCCCTGCGTAAACGTATCGGGCAGGCGCTATGCGATGATTTCGCCAATACCTATCACCAGAATGCGTCAAATGCGGCCTTTACCCCCGATGCCACGTCTGCAGGTCAGCGGGCCTTGCGGGCGACCGCATTGGCCTATCTGGTGGCAAGCGGCGAAGACGAGTATGCCGAAATTGCCGTCGCGCAATATGGCACGGCTGACAACATGACCGATCAGATGGCTGCCCTTTCGGTGCTTAATAACCTTGATCATCCGGGCCGCGAAACCGCCTTGGCCGATTTCGAGCAACGCTTTGCCAGTGATGCGGTCGTTTTGGATAAATGGTTCTCCTTGCAGGCCATGTCCGCGCGGGATGATACGCTGGCACGGGTCAAGGATCTGATGAGCCATTCGGCCTTTACCATGCGCAACCCCAACAAGGTCCGTGCGCTGATCGGGGCGTTCGCCATGGGCAATCCACGCCATTTCCATGCCAAGGATGGCTCGGGTTATGAATTCTATGCTGATCGCCTGATCGAACTTGATGACATCAACCCGCAGGTGGCAGCACGTTTGTGCTCGCCACTCGGCAAGTGGGCGAAATATGATGACGTTCGTGCCGACAAGATGAAGGCAGCGCTTAACCGCATCCTCGCCAAACCGGAAATTTCGCGCGATCTTTATGAAATCGCCTCGAAATCCGTGGCAAGCTGATCACAAGACCATTTGGGTCACATGACAAAGGGCAGCACCAGAAGGTGCCGCCCTTTGTTTTTGTGAAGATCGGATTGGAAAGCTGATCAGGTCAGTTTCATCCGCTCGCTGAATTCACGCATTTTTTCTGACAGGTTGCGCGCCACTTCCGAAAGGTTGTGGCTGGCAGTGTTCAGGTCATGGGCATTGCGGCCCGTGCCCTGCGCCCCGTCATTCACAAAGGTGATCATTTCATCCATTGATCCGGCACCTGCTGCAATGCGCTGCACGTTCTCGGAAATCTCGCCGGTTGCTCGGCGTTGCTCATCAACCGATTGGGTGATGGTCGACTGGATGTCGTTGACCTGGTGAATAACCTCGCCAACCGTGTTGATCGAATGTGCGGCCTTTTGCACTTCTTGCTGAATGGCCGCTGTCAGATCCCCAATCTGGCCAGTGGCACTTGCCGTCTGATCGGCAAGCGATTTGACCTCGTTGGCGACCACGGCAAAGCCCTTGCCAAGTTCGCCGGCACGTTCGGCTTCGATCGTCGCGTTGAGTGACAGAAGCTTGGTGCGATGCGCAATGTCATTGATCAGATCAATGATCGATCCGATCTCGGAGCTGGCCTTTTCAAGCGATCCGATATTGCGCTGGCTTTCCTCGGCTTCCTCGCGTGCCCGTCCGGTCACGTCGGATGCCTCGGTTGCCTGACGGTTGATCTCGGCGATCGACGATGAAAGCTCCTCGACTGCGGTCGCAACGTTGCGGGTATTGGACGCTGCCTCGCGTGACACATCCAACGCACTGCCTGACTGCTGCACGGTGTTTTCCGACTGGCTTGTCAGTTCATTGGCAAGGCTGAGCAACCCTTCGGACTGCTCGGTCACGGATTGCGCCACACGGGCGACCTCGGCCATCATTTCGGTGACCGCGATCTTGCTTTCCTCGCGCTCGGTTACGTCATTCCAGGCCAGCATGGTGCCCAAAAGGACGTTATCCTTGTCGCGCACCGGTGCCGCAAGGATATCAAGATATCCACGCTCGGTCTGGATGATCTCGGAGAACGGCAAGTTGTTCGGGTTGGCAAGCTTTGCCTGGAAGTCCGAACCAAGGTTCAAGAAATCACCAGACACCGTTTGGGGTGTCCCGCCAAGATAGTCCTGTGCGCTGGCATTAAGATAACTCAGCTTGCCATCAGCCAGAATCATTGCCGTCATGGTCGGTGTATTTTCGACCATGTTTTGCAAGATCATGGCCTGACGCACGGATTCACGCAGCGCAATCAGCGCCTTCTTCATTTCGCCGATTTCGTCATTGCCGACATCTGGCAAGTTGACGTTGGTATCGCCGTTCGAGATCGAAGTCATCGCACGGGCAAAAGCGCGCAGATTGCGCAGGACCGTTGTCCGCAACAGGATCCAGCCGACAATCCATCCCGCCAAAAGCACGCCGACAAGAATCTCAATCGACAGGAGCCGCAGGCTGTTGGTTTGCTCGTAGAAATCGGAAATATCACGGTCAAAGCGTGCCTCGGCCCAAACACCACCTCGG
Organism: Thalassospira sp. UBA848; assembly: GCF_002295455.1. Taxonomy (NCBI): domain Bacteria; kingdom Pseudomonadati; phylum Pseudomonadota; class Alphaproteobacteria; order Rhodospirillales; family Thalassospiraceae; genus Thalassospira; species Thalassospira sp. UBA848. Next base: position 88,103 of record NZ_DBGS01000116.1, read on the forward strand.
CCATCATCAATGGTTACGCTAACGGCCGCGCGGTGGGTTTCACCGGATTCTGCAGCCGCCATGTCGCTTGCTTCGTTGGCGGCTTCTGATGCGACATCGCCTGCATCATCAGCAGGGGCAGATGCATCTTCCGTTGACGGGGCCTGGGCCCCTGCCTGGGCCATTTCCAGTGATTCCAGGCTTTCAAACAGCACCGTGCCGGAATTATCAAGAATTTGGAAGTTGCCCCCCAGAACCTTGCCGATGCCTTCAAGCTGGGGCAGGGGGTCGGTGATGACTTCAAGGAAACCAACCGCCCGGAAACCGCCGACAGGCAGGATCAGGCTAAAGACCGGACGCCCATCCGGTGTCGCCCACATAAAGCTTGCAGGCTTGCGGGCTTCTGCCTTTTCGCGGTTCGCGAGATAGGCTTTGACTTCCGGGTCGTCAGTAACGCTTGCCCCCAGATTGGCCTCAGACGTTGCCAGCTGATTGAATTCCTGATCATAGGCAACCGCATCAAGAAGGTTCACATCCCCCTGCACGACCTCACGCGCGTTCGACAGAATGTCGAGTTCGGCCTTCATGCGGGTCTGGTCATTTTCCTGATAACTTTTGACCAGACTTCCAAGGCGTGACCACTCATTGGCAATGGGGGTGATCTTGTCGGCATAATCGGTCGCGATACGCGATCCGACAAAGAAATTAACTGTACCACTGACCGAGTTGTTCAGTGTTTCAATCGCAAAATTGCGATAGGTGTCACCGGTCCAAAGAAGCATCCAGGTCACTGCACCAGATACCAGTAACCCTGTTACGAGCAAAATTCGCCGTAACGTCAGAAGGCTGGTAGCGCCTCCTGTAATAGCCGTCTTCGCGGCCTTGTCTCCCGTCATTTTTGTCACTCCAGAGCAAACCGTACTTATTTTTTGTATTAATAATGTTGGCTCGCATCACTCCCATTCACACCCCTACTTCTCATGAGTAGTTTCCCTGATCCAACCAGAGCTTGATTTGGAACACAATCCCTTAGTTTGCTGTCCTTGAGGATAACTGCGGCTCTCAAGGTAATTGAAAGTGGCCGTATTTTGGAAATTCTCTTTTTGGTGGCGGCACTTAGCCATCAAACACGTGCGATTTTTGGCGAATTCAAAATTTTTCTGCGAATGTGTGTGATAATCGTTTGCATTTGAAAAAGTGATGCTCTATGACTGTGTTTGTCAAATGCAGGCGACAACGTCGTTTGTGACCAGCCATCAGGCTGACATGGCGTGCCTGATGGTTTCTATCTTCGGGACTCTCTCTCCCCGAAGGTCGATCTCTCTCACTCGAGGGGACTGGTATCCGGATCATTGTGCGGGACAATGCCGGGGAACATACCAGTCCCCCTTTTTTTATCCGAATGAATTGATCCTTGGGCAATCCTGGCGCGCTGTCAGGTTGTCCAGCGGTGCGGGCTTTAGCGTTTTATAAAGGTGCTGGCGGTTACAAACGCAGGGTAACTTTGATGTCGTGAAGGATCGCCACGTCCATGGCTGACGAAGACCACACCCCGAAAAACGATTTGCGCGCAACCCCGGATGCCCCGACGGACCCGGATGCCGGGCAAAAGGATGCACCGCTTCCGGCCTTCATTTACGGTCGAGACGGGCAGGGTGATGGCAATGGCCGCAGGGCAACACGGCCCGGTGATCGGCAAAACCTTAATGCACGGATAGCGGATATGGATCGCAAAACCCTTCTTGGCCTGGTCACAGGCGCAGGCATGCTCGGGCTTGTCTTGTTCTTTGCCGGAATGCTGGTTGGCGCAGGACTGTTTATGGATTCTGATGACGGTGCCCGCACCGCGCAGACAGAACAGCCGGAAGTCGAAATGCTGGCCTCTGCACCCGATGAGCCTACCGTGATCGAGGACGCGACACCGAACGTCACCGAACCCGCCGCGATTCCGGAAATCAGCGCCGACAGCGAAGACCCGGTCGGCGATCTGATTGCGCAACGCAGCGAAGCGCTTTCAGATGAGGCAACCGACAGTGCAGAACCGGCGGCGGACGCGACGCCAGAACCCGAATCAACCGATACCACCCCGTCCGAAGAGCCGGGCATTGCTGCCCCGGAAATCCGGGACGTGACCGGAACGGCTGATGTGCCCGAAGCACCTGATGCACCGGCCGTTGACGAGGCGACGGAAAGCACCGAGAGCGATCCTGCACAACCTTCTGAACAGGCAGCTGCGCCCGCTGAAGCTGAGGCCGAAGCAGAACCAGAACCAGAACCAGAACCAGCAACAGAAACTGCTGATGCCACACAAGAAGCGGCACCAAGTGCCCCGGCAGAGGATAGCGCTGCCGCGACCGATGCTGACAAGCCGTTTTCGGTTCAGGTTGGCGCCTTCAAGGTCCATGAAAATGCCAAGCAGCGCGCTGATGAACTGCGGGGCGAAGGACTTGAAGTGGCAGTGGTTGTGCGCGGACCAGAAAGCGAGGGGGCCTGGTACTATGTCCGGATTGGTGGCTATGCCAGCCTTGCTGCCGCCCGTGATGCGGCTGCCAAGATCAAGGCCGACCATTCACTTGACGGGTTCCCGGTACGTGCAGAGCCAAACGACCGCGTGGTGGATTGATCATCTGCGTCCGTTTGGGCGCACCTTATATATATAGATGCAGTAATGCGGGGCGGGGTGATGCAGGAACGTGTCACCCCGCTTTTGTTTTTGGCGATGCATCGGGGTTAACGCGATGATGTTGCCGTTTTCATCTTATCGGGTTTGTTTTTGTCTTCTGATTGGGGCATTCTACTTGCCATCCTCGAACAAAGGCGCTACGCGCTAGGTTCGCAAATATCAGACCGGCAGCCGCATGTTTCGGATGGCTGCAAAGCAAGACAGGATGACCGAAAGCACATGAGCACGCACAAGGATTTCCCGAACCTTCATATTCTTGATCATCCGCTGATCCAGCATAAGCTGAGCCACATGCGCAAGGTCAGCACCTCGACCAAGACCTTCCGTCAGCTGCTCAAGGAAATTGCGCTTCTGATGGGGTATGAAATCACCCGCGAGCTTCCTGTCAGCTACGAAGACATCGAAACCCCGATCTGCCCGATGAAGGCGCCTGTCATTCAGGGGCGCAAACTGGCCGTTGTGCCGATCCTGCGCGCCGGTTCGGGGATGGCCGATGGCCTGATAGAACTGATGCCGTCCGCGCGCATTGGTCATATCGGCCTGTATCGCGATCCGGAAACCCACATGCCGGTCGAATATCTCGTCAAGCTGCCGGAAGTCGAAGGCCGTACCTTTATTCTGGTCGATCCGATGCTTGCGACGGGGAACTCGGCGGTGGCCGCAATTGATACGCTGAACAAATACGGTGTGGCTGACAAGGATATCCGTTTCATGGCGCTGGTCGCTGCACCCGAAGGCGTCAAAGTCTTCCAGGATGCGCACCCGGATGTGCCGATCTATACCGCGGGCCTTGATGAAAAGCTCAATGAAAAGGCCTATATCGTGCCGGGCCTTGGCGATGCGGGTGACCGACTGTTCGGAACGCGCTAAGTCGGCGATCTTTGAGATGCATTAAAAAAAGGGTGCCTTCTGGCACCCTTTTTGTTTCTGGATTGTCTTGTCTAAGCTGTCTCAGCCTTTTGGCGACACCGTAATATCGACAATCGAGCCCGCAAACGATCCGCCGGTAAGCTTGATGGTGGCAACGCGGTTTTCGCGGTCATAAACCAGAACCGAAATGTCGGCGCGCACCACGGTGACCTTGCTCCAGCCGAAGTTGGGCATTTCACGTTCATAGAAGTCATACATCTGGGCGGGGGATCCGCCTGCATTCAGGACAACGCGTCCATGCCAGGCATCGGATGCACCAAAGATGATGCTTTTATCCATATCCAGCGAGGAATTGGATGGCATCGGAATATCGGTGAACTGGGTAAAGGATGGTCCCGGTTGTCCACCTTTGCCATCCCCACTGCCAGAGCCCGTGTTTGGCACTAGGTTGGTGCCCGAGCACCCGGCGAGAGAGAGCCCCGCAATTGCGGCAGCACATATAAGATATTGTCGCAGTCTCATCATCTTCCTTCGGTCCCCTGATGCCCGTCTTCTAATGAGGGGTATCTCTATCTCGCCCTATCATCGGGTGATAATGTAAAGGAAAGGTTCACATATTTGCTTTTGCAGCATTTTACGAACTTGCCTGAACGACGCACAGCCTGTCGGTCACATGTCGGCTTATACTATTAAGGGGTATCTGCGTTTACGCATTGCACCAAATCAAACGGATTTAATCTGTATAGGTGCGCTTGTCGGGATCCCGGTGCGGGGCATGCTGGCCTTTTTCGAATCATTTTGATCCGGTTTAATGTTTTTTGCGCGCCAAGAGCCCGGTCTTTGCAGGCTGATTTCAGCGGCTTTGCTGGGTTTTTCAACCACGGGTCTTGGGCGTGGTCTTGTTTGACTGTTATGGTTGGATGGGTCTGTTTGGCTATCGCATTGAAAAATAACAGTATTTATAAAAATGCCGATTAAATGCATTTTTTTCCGAAAAAGGTGTTTACAGGTTCGGAT
>NZ_DBGS01000113.1:0-16010 GCF_002295455.1 Thalassospira sp. UBA848
TTATGCTGCGCAAATTACACTTGGTCTGGACCGTATCGAGGATGCGCTTAAACGTCTGCGTAAACTGGCACAGGGCGGTACGGCACTTGGCACCGGGTTAAATGCGCCGGACGGCTTTGATGTCGAGTTCGCCAAACAGGTTTCCGCGATTACCGGGCTTGAGTTTCAAACAGCCGAAAACAAGTTCGAAGCACTGGCGGCCCATGATGCCTGCGTTGAAATGTCGGGTGTTATGAATGTGCTGGCGACGTCCCTGATGAAGATCGGTAACGATATTCGTTTGCTTGGATCCGGGCCGCGTTGTGGTCTGGGTGAACTTGTCCTGCCCGCCAACGAGCCGGGATCATCGATCATGCCGGGCAAGGTCAACCCGACCCAGGCAGAGGCATTGACCATGGTTTGCGCACAGGTGATGGGCAATCATGTTGCGGTCACGGTGGGTGGATCAAACGGGCATCTGGACCTTAATGTGTTCAAGCCGGTGATCATTTATAACCTGCTGCAATCGGTGCGCCTGATTGCCGACGCGTCGGTCAGCTTTGCCGATAACTGCATTGCCGGGCTTGAGGCCGATCAGGAAAAGATCGACCAGTATGTCGAACAAAGCCTGATGCTGGTGACGGCACTGGCACCGCATATTGGCTATGACAATGCAGCGGCCGTGGCCAAAAAGGCGCACAAGGAACGCAGCAGCCTTAAGGAAGCCTGCACGGCATTGGGGTTCCTTGATGCGGATCGTTTTGACGAACTGGTGCAGGCGCGCGATATGATCTGATCGTTTGATGTTTCTTGCGCAAGGGGCCGGGTACGTAAACTGTATCCGGCCCTTTTGCGTTACCGCCCGTAGGCTGCGTTTAGCATGGCTGGCACGATGCGGTTGTGAAACGGCATCACAGCGGCAAGATAGGCCCGGCCCAAGGCATTATTGCGCCGAACAAGTGTGATACTGCGCACCAGCGTGCGATGGGCGTCAATTGCCTCTGTCTCAAACACAATGCGGAAATTCAGATGGTGGTCATCAAGACCAAGTATGACCGACTGTTCGGTTTCGCTGGTGATCGGGAAGGGGCCGATGGTACCAGCCCCGGTGTCGGCCAGATCAGCGTCAGTCTTAAGGCCAAAGGGCTTTACCAGAAGGTTCCGAAGCGCCAGCAGGCGATGATACCATCGGGGGGCTGAATTGATCACATGCCGCGCGGCTTGTTTCGCCGATAAGTCGGGTTGGTCGACAGTAATGACAAATGAATCCCCCCAATCGGCATCGGGCAGTCCCGGATGAGGTAGTTTGACAGCAGATCCGGTCGCACGCTTTGACATTCTTTTGATTTCCGCATTGTGGAATTCACGCGGACATTAGTGCGAAATTGGTCGAATGCAATGATCAATATCATTGCGGGTGCTGTTTGAATCATGCATATCCAGTCCATGTTCACGCGCAAACGCCATAATCGCCGGGTAGGCGGCCTGTCGCTGCGCCGTGTCGTTCAGACATGGCTGATGGCGTTGGTTGTTTTGTTTGCTGGCGTGACCCAATCCGGTCTTGTCCCGGCACTCCTAAGCGGGCAGGCAAGTGGCATATCCACCGCATCGGCATCCGAAATCGCACCGGGTGGTGATTATCTTCTGATTTGTACGCCTGCGGGCATCGAACTGGTTTCGGTTGATGCGCTTGTCGGTGTTGTAACCTCCGAGGCATCCGGTCAATCCGACGAAATGCCCGCCCATGCGTTTTGTCCGCTTTGTGCAAATCATCACGGGGCAATGGCGGCCATTGAACTGCCTGATGTGGCACCGGTTCCCGTTACCCATCATGTAAGCTACGCCGAGGCGACTGTTTTGGCGGCGGGAAACGATGTTCCGCGTATTCGGCATTCCCGGGCGCCGCCCATTTCCATCTGATTTCAAAGACCAATCAAGACACGATTACTGAAATCGCAGACCTGCGGATGCAGGCTGCCTGAAGGATGGACTATCATGAAAAAGCTTTTTGCAGTTGTTGCGACCGTTGCGTCGCTGTTTATCGTCACCAACGCCTTTGCTGCTGATATCGAAGTCAAGGACGCGTGGGCCAAGGCATCCAAGGGCATGGTGCGCAATGGCGCGGCCTTCTTTGATGTTGTGAATAGCGGTGCCGCTGATCGCCTTGTTGGTGTGCGCAGTGATCTTGCCGACCGTACTGAACTTCACAGCCACATCATGGAAAACAATGTGATGAAGATGCGCCAAGTGCAGGGTGGTGTTGAAGTGCCGATGCATGGTTCGGTGCATTTCAAACCGGGCAGCTATCACGTCATGTTCATCGGCCTGAATGAGGCGCTTGAAGAAGGCCAGAAGGTCGACATTACACTGGAATTTGAAAAGGCTGGCGACGTGCCGGTGACCATTGATGTGCTTAACACAATGTCCATGGGGCCGAAAAGTAGGGCTGGCACGGGGCATGGCCATGGCAGCATGAAAATGAACAGCAACTAAGACTTGCTGTTTTGGGATATCCAAAGGGGGATGGTTTGCGCCGTCCCCCTTTTTTCGTCATGATGGGTAAAACAATCCGGTCGGTTACAGGGAGCCCATCATGTCAGACGACATCACCATCGACGATTTGATCGCCAAGCTTGACCTGCAACCACACCCCGAGGGGGGCTATTACGCGGAAACATTTCGCGCGTTTGAAACCTGTAACCCCGGCAACCGGTATCTTGGCGTGCGCAGCACGGGGACCGCGATCTATTATCTTCTGACCCCGGATACCTTTTCGGGGATGCATATCCTGACCAGTGACGAGATTTTCCATCACTATATCGGCGATGCGGTCGAACAGCTCCAACTGTTCGAAGACGGCACCCACAAGCATGTCGAGATTGGCAAGGATCTGATGGCCGGGCAGAAACCGCAAATGGTGGTGGCGAAAAATGTCTGGCAGGGCGCGCGCCTCAAACCTGGTGGCAAGTTTGCGCTTCTGGGCTGTACCGTTGCGCCGGGCTTTGATTTTGCCGATTTCTCCATGGGTAAACGTGCGGCATTGACGGCAAAGTGGCCGGCAGCATCCGAGATGATTACGGCATTGACGCGTGATTGATTTTCGGGCGATATCGTTGTGACACCAACCGAGAGTTGGCATTGCCAATTCTTGTGCCACCACGAAATACAGGATTAGCCCCATGCAGTTCGATACCTGGCTTCTGTTTGCCGGGGCGGCAATCGCATTGGCGATGGCGCCCGGCCCCAATAACCTTCTCGCGATCTTTAATGGTGCGCGTTATGGCGTGTCGTCTGCGGCAGTGGGCGGTATTGGCCGTATCGTGGCGTTTATCCTGATGATTTCAGTCACGGCTGCCGGGCTTGGTGTTGTCCTTGCTGCCAGCGAAACGGCCTTTTTCGTGATCAAATGGGGCGGGGCGGTTTATCTGGTCTGGCTTGGCATCAAAAGCTGGTTTGCCAAAGTCAATGAGGATGGGGATAGCACCGGTCAGATGGCCCTTATGGAAAATCCGGGCCCATTCAAGCTTGCCAAGACCGAATTCCTGACCGCGATTGGTAATCCCAAGGCGATCCTGATCTTTACAGCCTTCTTCCCGCAATTCCTTGATCCGGCGGTGGCATATGGGCCGCAATTCACCGTCATGGGCGTGACATTCATTGCCATGGAAACCAGCGTTCTGCTGGCCTATGGACTGTTGGGCGGGCAGGTCAAGGGACTTATCAAGTCAGCCCGCCATATGCGTGTGCTTAACCGTGTTTCGGGCACGCTTCTGGTCGGGGCAGGTGTTTTGCTTGCACTCACCGACCGGTCACGTACGACGGCCTAATTCAGGCAAGATATCCTCAGAAATGCGCAGGGGCGCAGCTTTGTTAAAAGCGCGCCCCCTTGCTCCCTTGTCTACCTGGATAGCTGTTAGGCTTTCCGGGCGATCGCCTGTTGTCAGGCGATTTCTTCGACCCGATGGCACGCCACTTCGCGGCCCTCGAAATTGCGCAGTTCCGGGCGAACTTTCGCGCATTCCTCGGTCGCGAACGGGCAGCGTTTATGGAACGCACAGCCCGATGGCGGGTTGATCGGTGATGGCAGCTCGCCGGTCAGCGGTTCTGTCTTCACACGTTGTGTCGGATCGATCTTTGGTGCCGACGCCAGAAGCGCCCGTGTATAGGGGTGCAGCGGCTTGGCGAAGATCTCTTCGGTTGGTCCTTTTTCAGCGACGCGACCGAGATACATCACCATGACGTCATCTGCAATATGTCTGACGACAGAAAGATCATGCGAGATGAAAACATAAGCAACATTCATCTCTTCTTGCAGGTCCATCATCAGGTTCAGAACCTGTGCCTGCACCGACACATCAAGGGCCGAGACCGGCTCGTCCGCGACGATGACTTTCGGTTCAAGGATCAGGGCCCGGGCAATCGCGATACGCTGACGCTGACCACCGGAAAACATATGCGGATAACGCTGATAGAATTCCGGACGCAGCCCAACCTTTGCCATGGTGGCGCGCACGCGTTCTTCACGCTCCTTGCGGCCAAGACTATCCATGTTCAAAAGAACCGGCTCTGCCAGGATCTGCCCGACCTTCTTGCGCGGGTTCAGTGACCCGTAAGGGTTCTGGAAGATCATCTGAACCGTGCGGCGGAACTGCTTTGCTTCCTTGTCGGTCAGATCGCCAACTTCGGTGCCATTGAGTTTAAGCGCGCCCGATGTCGGCTTTTCAATCAGGGTCAGCTGACGGCCAAGGGTCGATTTACCACAACCTGACTCACCAACAACCGCAAGGGTCTTTTGCGTTTCAAGCGCAAAGGAAACGCCATCAAGCGCCTTGACGGTCGCACCGGGTTTGCCAATGCCACGGTTAACATCGTAGTGACGGACAAGATCATCGGATTCCAGAAGCGGAACACCGGGTTTGGCATCCAGAAAACTCATTACACAGTCTCCCCGGTGGCCATGCCGGTCGGCTGGCCCTGATCATTGAGCGGATAGAAGCAGCGCACATCACGGCCGTTGAAGTCGGAAACTTCCGGGCGCGCTTTCACACAGTTTTCATTGGCATAACGGCAACGCGGTGCCAGCAGGCAGCCCGCCGGGCGGTCATACTGACCGGGAACCACGCCTGGGATGGTCCGAAGACGGTCATGGCCTTCGGAACGTTCCGGCAGTGCTTCGAGCAATGCCTGCGTGTAAGGATGGCGAGGTGCGGCAAAGATGCTGTCGGCCGGGCCACTTTCAAACAGCTGACCGGCATACATGACCTGAATGCGATTGGCTGCCTCGGACACCAGTGCCAGATCATGGGTGATCAGCAAAAGACCCATGTCGCTGTCTTCCTGCAATTTCAAAAGCAGGTCGATGATCTGGGCCTGAATGGTGACATCAAGGGCCGTGGTCGGTTCATCGGCAATCAGAAGGCGCGGGTTGCATGCAATCGCCATGGCAATGACGATACGCTGGCTCATGCCACCAGAAAGCTGATGCGGATAGGCGGTCATGCGCGATTTCGGATCGGGAATGCCCACCTGATTAAGCAGATCAAGCGTGCGTTCACGGCGCTGCTTTTTGTTGCCGCCCTCATGGACCTTAAGGGCCTCCATGATCTGGGCTTCAACCGTGAAGCACGGATTGAGGGCCGACATCGGATCCTGAAAGATCATGGCAATGTCTTTGCCGGTGATCTGACGGCGACGTTTTGCGGGCATGGTCAGAAGATCCTGACCATCAAAGGTCAGGGCATCCGCGGTCACGCGACCGGGAAAGTCGATCAGGCCCATGACGGCAAGTGACGAGACCGACTTTCCCGAGCCTGATTCACCGACGATGCCAAGGACCTCGCCGCGATCAACGGAATAGCTTACGGAATCAACAGCACGAAACGGCTTGTCTTCGGAGCCGAACTCGACTGTCAGGTTTTTTACTTCGAGAAGAGCCATGACTTACCGTTTCATCTTGGGATCAAGGGCATCGCGCAGGCCGTCACCCATCAGGTTGAAGGCAAGCACGGTGACAAGGATGCAAAGGCCGGGGAAGGTGATTACCCACCAAGCGGAGCCCACAAATTCACGGGCTTCGGACAGCATGGTGCCCCATTCCGGCAGCGGCGGCTGCGCACCAAGGCCAAGGAAGCCAAGGGCGGCAGCATCAAGGATCGCACTTGAAATACCAAGCGTGCCCTGAACGATCAGCGGTGCCATGCAGTTCGGCAGGATATTGACGAACATCTGGCGGACATGACCGGCACCGGCAATCTGCGATGCGATGACATATTCCTTGTTGAGCTCGGATACGACAGAGGCACGGGTCAGGCGCACATAATGCGGCAACTGCACGATCGCGATGGCCAGCATGGCATTTTCAAGGCCCGGGCCGAGGATGGCAACAATCGCCAGTGCCATGATCAGGCTGGGCAGGGACAGCATGATATCCATCAGACGCATGACTGCGACTTCGATCCAGCCGCGGAAGTAACCCGCAACCATTCCAAGCACGATGCCGGCAATCATCGACAGGATGACAACTGCCACACCAATCGAAACCGACAACTGCGCGCCATGGATCAGGCGCGACAGGATGTCACGTCCAACCGCATCGGTGCCAAGGATGTAACGCGGATCAGCACCTTCCATCCAGATCGGCGGTTTGAGGAACGCGGTACGGTCTTGGGCGATTGGGTCGAATGGCGCGATCCAGTGTGCCGTCAAAGCAAGGAACAGAATGAAGCCAATGACGATCAGGCCTGTGAAAGCACCACGGTTGGTTTTAAAATATGCCCAGGTCTCACGCAGCGGGCTTGGCGGTGCGCCAACGGGCTCAACAACTTCTTGGGCAACGTTAGATGCCGGGGCTGCGGACGGGGTTGTGTTCTCGGTCATGTTTCGCAGCTCCCCTTAACGCTTGTGCCGGATACGGGGATTAACAACCCCGTAAAGAAGATCAACGATCAGGTTCATTGTCATCACAACGAAGGCAATCATCAGAATTCCACCCTGAATGGTTGGGTAGTCTCGACGGTTCATTGCCTCGATGATCCATTTGCCAATACCCGGCCAGGAGAAAATCGTTTCGGTCAGGATCGCGCCGCCCAAAAGAACACCGACCTGAAGGCCAATGACCGTAATCACAGGGATCAGCGCATTGCGCAAGGCGTGAACCATGATGACGCGGAAAGGTGCCAAACCCTTGGCCCGGGCAACACGGATATATTCCTCGCCCAGGACTTCAAGCATGGAGGAACGCGTCATACGTGCGATCACCGCCATCGGGATTGTGCCCAAGGCAATGGTTGGCAGTATCAGGTGACTGACTGAGCTGGAAAAAGCGCCTTTTTCGCCACTCAGAAGGCTGTCGATCAGCATGAAACCGGTGACCGGTTCAAAGAAGTACATGACGGACAGACGCCCGGAAACCGGCGTCCAGCCCAGGGTGGTCGAAAAGAACATGATCAGAAGCAGGGCCCACCAGAAAATCGGCATCGAATAGCCCGTAAGGGAAATCGACATCGTCAGGTGGTCAATCCATTTGCCACGGTTGATCGCGGCAAGGACGCCGAGCGGCACACCAATGAACACCGCAAACAGGATGCCCATCAGGGCCAGTTCGACTGTTGCGGGGAACAGGGTCAGGAATTCGTCGATAACAGGCTTTTTGGTGACAAAGGACTTGCCAAGATCGCCCTGGAATACGCCCACCAAATAATCGAAATACTGGACAATAATCGGCTGGTCAAAGCCGTATTGTGCCTGAAGTTCTGCGTATCGTTCCGCATCAACGCCACGTTCGCCGGCCAACATCAAAATTGGATCGCCGGGAATAAGGCGGATCAGGAAAAATACCAGAAGGGTGACACCGAAGAAGGTCGGGATGATGTCCCCCAAACGGCGAAACAGGAATCCTAGCATGCCATCGGGCCTTTTTATCTCCGGGCGGTTTGTCCGTCCGGATGTCTCTCTCTTTTACGAAATTGCAAAGAGGCCCGGAAATCCGGGCCTCTCTGACTAAATTTTGGTGCGCTTACTCAGCGAGATCCACACCATAGAAGATGTGACCACCGAACGGATCGATTTTGTAGTCAACAACTTCGTTGCGGACCGGCTCGAAAACGATCGAGTGTGCGATGGTTGCCCACGGTGCTTCACGTTTGAAGACAACCTGAGCTTCTTCGTACAGACGGGTACGCTCGAGAACGTCCGAAGTGGTTTTTGCCTGCTGAATCAGGTTGTCGAACTCTTCGTTGCACCACTGTGCACGGTTCGAACCACCAACTGCGTCACAACCCAGAAGGACTGCGAGGAAGTTGTCGGGGTCGCCGTTGTCACCGGTCCAACCGAGCATGAAGGTACCCTGTTCACCTTTTTTGGTGCGCTCAAGGTATTCGCCCCACTCGTAGGAAACGATTTCGGCATTCACACCAATTGCAGCCCAGTCAGCCTGAACGAGTTCAGCCATACGGCGTGCGTTCGGGTTGTAAGGACGCTGAACCGGCATGGCCCAGATATCGGTGGTGAAGCCGTCCGGATAACCAGCTTCTGCCAGCATGGCTTTGGCTGCTTCCGGATCATACGGATCATCAACGGTGTCGTTGTTATAAGACCAGATGGTCGGCGGGATCGGGTTTTTCGCCGCAGAACCGGCACCCTGATAAACACCTTCGATGATGGCGTCTTTGTTGATCGCCATGTTCAGTGCTTTACGAACCTTCGGATCGGTGAACGGTTCTTTTGCGGTGTTGTAACCGAGGTAACCAACGTTCAGACCTTCCTGGCTCAGCAGGTTGATGTCAGCGTCTGCATCCATTGCTTCCAGATCAGCCGGGTTCGGGTACGGCATGACATGGCATTCGCCAGCCTGAAGCTTCTGGTAACGAACAGTGCTGTCCGGGGTGATGGCGAAGATCAGGTTATCGATGGCTGCCGGGCCTTCCCAGTATTCCGGGAATGCCTTGTAACGGATAACCGCATCTTTCTGATAGGTAACCAGCTGGAACGGACCGGTGCCGACCGGGTTCAGGTCAACGGCTTCCGGGGTGCCTGCTTCCATCATGACGTCAGCGTATTCAGCCGACAGAACCGATGCGAAGTCCATAGCCATGTTGGCAATGAACGGAGCTTCCGGACGATTGAGGACGAATTTCACAGTGTAGTCGTCAACCTTGACGATGTCCTTGATCAGGTCCGGCATCGACATGGCGTTGAAGTACTCGTAAGAGCCGCCGGAAACACCATGATACGGGTGTTCCTTGTCGAACTGACGCATGAAGGTGAAGATTACGTCGTCAGCGTTGAATTCACGGGTCGGGGTGAATTCATCGGTGCTGTGGAACTTGACGCCTTTACGAAGGTTAAAGGTGTATTCCAGACCATCGGCCGAAACATCCCAGCTGGTCGCAAGACCCGGAACGATGGTGGTGGTGCCGCGCTTGAACTGTACCAGGCGGTTAAAGACCTGACGCGAAGACGCATCAAAGGTCGTGCCTGAGGTGTAGAGCGACGGGTTGAACCCTTCCGGGCTACCTTCCGAGCAATATACCAGGGTTTTTGCCGAAGCGGCGGTCGGAGCAGCAAGTGCGGTGGCTGCTAGCAGGCCTGCACCAAGTGCCACTTTGACGAAATTCGCTTTCATTAAATGCCTCCCTCAAGGCTGGTCCGAACAAATTAATGCTGTCTGCGTGACATTGATCCGGTCACGTTTGACAATGCTTCTTGCAACGGACGAGGTTTACCCGATCCAACAGATGTGAATGTTGGCAATCGACGATGGAAAGTAATCAGGGTTTCTACGTATCGTCAACGGTTCCTGCGGGATTTTACGTAGTTCGAGGTCAGGCTTGAATGATGAATTTAAGTCAAGTGTTTGTTATTTTTATGAAATTCACTGTTCAAATTTGTCGGGGCAGCAGTGCATTTTTTTCAAGGCTCGGCGGGTGAAATCTGTAAATCACGTGTTTGAAATGTGCTTTTAAACGATTCATATCTTATTGAATCATAATGATTCGTTTGATTTCACCCGGCGCTTTAGCGTGGATTTCTACTCTAAGGTGGTCTTGAGTTCGGTGATTTGCACGATATCCGTGTTCCAGGCCGCAACAAATCGATAAACATCCGCGCCAAGTGATGGCCAGCCATGGAACATCAGGCCAGCATTGCGCAGCTTGTCGGCCAATTCCGGGGACATTTTGACAAACAGCTCGTTGCCCTCTGCCGGATGGGCAAGTTCCCCACCTTGTGATTTAAGTACCTCGGCAAGGGTTTGTGCCGCTTCATTTGCGTGGCGGGCATTCTTGAGCCAGACATCGTCCTTGATATAGGCCAGAAGCTGTGTCGCCAGATAGCGATGCTTGGAATGCAAGTGACCGCTGCGCTTGCGGGCCTGCTCGACCCGAGACTTCAGGCTGCTATCAAACAGCACAATTGCATCGACGGCCATCGCACCGTTCTTGGTCGCGCCAAAGCTGATGGCATCGACACCAGCCTTCCAGGTCACATCGGCCGGATGACACTTCAGATGGGCCATCGCATTGGCAAAGCGCGCGCCATCCATGAACAGGCGCAGGTCATGCTTGCGGCAGACCTCGCCAACCGCCTTGACCTCGTCAATGCTGTATACCGCACCAAGTTCGGTGGCCTGCGTAATTGCCACGCATTCCGGTGATACCGAATGCACGCCGCGATCAACCCGGTCTGCGATAAAGGCATCAAGGTCGCTTGCATCCAGCTTGGCGGCCGGGCCATCCATCGGCAAAAGTTTTGCGCCGCCCGTGAAAAAGGCAACGCCAGTGCTTTCATCTTCATTTATGTGGGCTTCGGGATGGCAAACCACGCCACCATATGGCGACACAAGTGCAGACAGGCTAATGCAATTTGCCGCGGTACCCGTTGCCACCGGGATCACGGCAACCTCTTTGCCAAACAGTTCTGAGAAAGCCGCGTCAAGTTTCTGGCTGATCTCATCGCCCCCATAGGCCGGGGCATTGGCAGAAGCCTCTTTTGTCAGGGCTTCGAGAACTTCCGGGCAAAAGGGCGATACGTTGTCCGAGGCAAAATTCATCTTGTATCTCGTGCTTGTGGGTGGCGTCAGGGGTGGTGGTATCACACGCAACGGGGCGATATGACAAGCGCGTGCTATTGATCAATGGTTTCCGGCAAGGCCCTGATCATCTCGATCGGGCTGTTCCATGCACAGACAAAACGATAGGCATCCGGACCAAGCGACGGCCACGGGCGGAAGACAATACCCGCCGCGCGGAGCTTCTCGGCCAGGGCATTGGTCATGTGGATAAACAACTCGTTACCCTGGGGAACAAAGGCGGGCTTTGCCCCCATGGCTGAAAGCGATTTGGCGAGTGCCTGTGCGGCCGCGTTGGCATGGCGGGCATTGCGAAGCCACAGGTCATCTTCGAGATAAGCCAGAAGCTGTGCGGCAAGATAGCGGTGCTTGGAAAACAGATGACCACCACGCTTGCGGTTCTGTTCTGTTTTACGTCGAAGTTCCTGATCAAACAGTATGATCGCATCAACAGCCAATGCACCGTTTTTGGTTGCCCCGAAACTCAAGACGTCAACACCGGCTTTCCAGGTGATCTCGGAAGGATGGCAATCAAGAGCTGCAGCCGCATTGGCAAAGCGCGCCCCATCCATGAAAAGCCGCATATCGTGTTTTTGGCAAACCGACCCAATCGCCTGAATTTCGTCGACGCTGTATATGGTTCCGAACTCGGTACTTTGCGTGATCGCAACACATTCGGGGTCCACGGAATGCATGCCGTTTGAAACATGTTTGTTCAAATAGGCATCAAGCGCGTCGGATTCTATCTTTGCCGATGGCCCATCCATGCCAAGTAGTTTCGCCCCGCCGCCATAGAACGCTACACCTGTGGATTCCGTGACATTAATATGGGCGTGGTGATGACAAACCACGCCACCAAACGGGGACACCAGCCCCGAAAGCCCGATCACATTTGCTGCGGTTCCGGTTGCGACCGGCACAACACAAACATCTATGCCAAACAGTGTTGAAAACGCTTCGTCAAGCTGGCGGCTTTTGTCATCAGCCCCGTAGGGCAGGGCATTGGCATCGCTTTCGGCGGCAATGGCGGCAAGGATTTCCGGACAGATTGGTGTGATGTTGTCAGACGAAAAGTTCATTGGGGCCTCAATGGGATCGGGCAAAAAGCGCTTTGTCACTTGGTGGTTGGCCAAGATTGTTTGGATTTTGCCGTCTTGGCAAGTCGGCTATTTGCTGGTGGCGATGAATACACCATCCCAATCGGTCGGTGGCGGCGTTGTGCGGAACAGTGCAATCCGTTCAGCATAGAGATCATAAAGACCATCAAGTGATGCAAACTCATGCGCGGTGTCGCGGCACTGTGCAATCAGTCCCTTGGCATCTTCCCAGCGCTGACTTCGATAGGCTTCGATCATTGCAGCGTGCAAATTCGCGAAGGTTCTGAATTGCGTGGTTGACGCCATGCCGGCGTCGCCAAGAAGGGCATAAATATGGACGGCTTCGCTTTTGCCTTTGACTGCGATCAGGTCGAGTTCGATGATCGCAAAGTCGTCGCCAACCCGTTTGGCGACATCTTCGCCCAAGACAACATCGACGCCGTAATTTTTTGACTGTCCTTCAAGGCGGGATGCAAGGTTAACCGCATCACCCAGCACGGAATAGTCAAAGCGCTGATCGGACCCCATATTGCCGACAAGGCACTCGCCGCAATTAATCCCGATGCCGACATTAAGTGGCAGGAAGGTTTCATTGGCTTGGGTCGCTTCCTGTTCCCGGTTGGTGTTGAGCTCCTTAAGTGCGCTTCGCATCGCAAGGGCGCTGTCACAGGCATTATGTGTGTGGTTTTCTACATCCAGTGGCGCATTCCAAAAGGCCATGATGCAGTCACCCATATATTTATCAATCGTGCCTTCACGATTAAGGATGCATCCAGTCAGCGGGGTCAGAAGCCGGTTGATCAGACGGGTCAGGCCCTGCGGATTGGCTTTGAAACCCTCCGAGATTGCTGTAAATCCCCTGACATCACAGAACATCAACGTCATGTCACGGGTTTCCCCGCCCAATTTCAGACGTTCGGGATGTTCGGCCAGTTGTGCCACCAGTGCCGGTGACAGATAGTTGGCAAAGGCAGCCCGCACCTGACGGCGTTCGCCCTCTGTGCGCATGAAACCAAGCGAACTGGTGGCAAGATACACAGCTGCTAACCCGACAATCGGATAAAGCGGATCAATCAGGACAAGTTCCTGTGTATAGGCCCACCAGGAAATACCAACCGCGCTTCCGCCTATCGCAAGGCCGATGACTGCGGGCCAAACAGCGCCCAGGCGCGGAACGCCCACAATAAAGAACATCCCGACAATCAGAAGAACGAGCATTTCGACCTCTGCCAACCAATAAGGACGGGTCAGGAAGTGTTCAAGCAGCATCTGTTCAAGCATTTCAGCGTGGATTTCGACGCCCGGGATGACCCGGTCAAGCGGGGTGGAGCGCAGATCAAGCAACCCTGCAGCACTTGTTCCCAGCAAAACCATCTTGTTCTGCAGGGTCTCTGGCCCAACTGCGCCGTCAAGAATATCAGTCGCTGACAGATATCGGTCTTTCTGATGTCCGGTAAAATGCACCCACATATACCCGGCGTGATCCGTCGGGATGGTCAGGGCACCGACCCTTACTGATGCGATGCCTTCGGAGTTGGTCCAGCGCGTGCTGCCGCTTGCGCCGGACATGCGCACCAGCATGGTCTTCGGGGCGTTCTGCAATACGCGCAGCATCTCAAGGCTGAGTGTCGGATAGACCGGCTTGCCAATCCCGGGCTGATCATGATCGATCGCTGCCATCAATGGTACGCGCCGTACAATCCCGTCTTGCCCCGGCGATACGTTGACCAATGCGTTGCCGGTCGCTGCCGCTTCGATGATTTCAAGGTTCCTTGCGGCAGTTGGCAAGACCGGAACAAAGTCCGAAAGTTTGCGGCCTGCTTCACCGGCGGCACTGAAATTCCCGACCTGGCGGGGCAGGGTGTCAAGATCACCGTTGCGAAGCTGAACAGCAGTGACGACGTTGCCGGTGCCGTTAATGAATTGGGCAAACAGTTGATCGTGATCGGGCAAGGCCTTTGCCATTTCCGCGATGCGATCACGTTCGGGACTTTGCGGCCAGTCATCGATCACCCGTGATGGCGATGTGCGATCTGGCTCGGCAAAAACCATATCAAAGCCGACAACACTCGCCCCACTGGCGCGCAGACGATACAGCAATTCCGAAAGCTTGGTACGCGGCCATGGCCATTGGCCTTCTTCTTGTAAGCTGCGCTCATCGATATCAACAATACGGACCCCGGCATCTTCGTAAGTGCGCGGTGCAATTTGTTGGTAAAAGTCGAAAACAGTTAAACGTAACTGATCAATTACCGGCACATTTTGCCATCGGATAAAGATGCAGGTGATCAGTATGATCAAAGGAATCAGATAGTGCTGAAAACGCAGCACGCTGTTTTTAGTCATGAGCATTTTTCAATAACTGCCCAGACAAAGTTAATTGAGCGTTGCTGAACCAGATGCACCAGCACTTACTGCCGTCGTTGTTAGTTTAAAATCAACGTTTGAGGCATCAGTGAAAGTTGCCGTGGCATTGCATCCTCCGTTGGTGCAGTTCGTGTCTGGAGTAAAGTCACTGCCAGAGAACTTAACTTCGCCGCTCAAACCAGAAAAATCGACAGTGTTTGTTTTCATTTCCCCTTGAGCGACAGAAGTGAGTGACGCGCTGCCGTCTTCAACGTTTTGGAATGTCACAGATAACTGTCTGGTCGCAAAATTTACCGAAGTGATAAAATTGTAGGACAAACTACCGCTGTTAACTGCGACTGTGCCTGTTGTCGTAGTGCCACTGGTTACCTCACGAAGGCCGTCATAGGTAAATGCGTCCGACGAATTTGATGACGTGCTTTGCGTATTGTTGTTCAGGATCACCGTGGTTTCAGTGACGTTTGTGGCGCTGTTGACCGTCCCCATTTGTGCCATGGCAACGTTGATAGCCTGTGCGCCCGACGCGCCGGTTTGAGTCTGGGCCTGTCCGCTTTGCTGTTGGCTTAAAACTGTTTGCTGGCTACCAGACGATCCCGATGATGAAGCGTTGCTGCTTCCCGTAGCGGAACCATCGCCATCGCGTGATGCTGTGCGTATGACATTCGTTGAAAAGTCAAACGTCGCCGCGCTGGTCGGGAAACGTGTGGGCGTAGTGACGTTGCTGTCTGAGACAAAGACACCAAAGTTCTCGCCGGTTACATTTTGCGAACCACCACTCTGATCAAAGGCGGCAAAGGCGCCCGGGCGCGATGTTGTGTCATTGCGCGACAGCCCCGGTCCCTGATTGACCGCCATGAAGACCAACTGGTTTGCGGTATTTGCGTCCGTGGTGTCAAAACTGCCCGGTACGATCTGGTTTGCCTGATCTGCGGTCATGGAGCGGATCAGTCCAATGGTGCCGCGAATACCGATTGAGCCAACCGGCAGGTTCACATCCATGCTTGATGGATTGTTAAGCGGAATTTTGCCGGTGACAAAGCGCATGACGCCCTTGGCCATATCGGCAACGATGCGCCCGTCGCCAGTAGCCGGGTCGTAGACGAACTCGTCAATCGCGACGTCGCTGTTAGGGCCAATGGTAAATACCGTTTCATCAAGCAACAACACCTGCATGCCCGCGTTGGCCGAGGTGATGATCCTATCCCCCAGATAAACCGGCATGCCACTTTCAACCAGAATACCGACTTCGCCAGTGACTTTGGAAAGTGTGATATCACCAGTCACAGCGGCTGAGACGCCGGCCATTTCGGCTTCAAGCTCTGCCTTTGCTGGTGTGGGTGCGCTTAACATGGTTGCGGTAACCAGCGGCGCACAGAGAAGCGTTGCGATGGCAAGTCGACGGATCGCAGTGGTTGGCTTCAGGGGCGAAATTTTGGCCTTTTGCATCACTAGAACTCCCAGCGGCGTGTCAGAAATACCTGTGCACGTGCGTTATGGTATTC
>NZ_DBGS01000145.1:0-19710 GCF_002295455.1 Thalassospira sp. UBA848
TAGTGAGTATCAGATAGTTCTCGTGTGGCAATATTCACAGTCGCATCATGATTGGCCAAGACAATTGGTGACCATTGATTGCGTCCTGCAGTGTAAGCTCACATAGTAAAACAGAGACAACAGGCATCAGCTTGCATCAGGGGAAAGACGATAATCACATGATTTCGTATGCAGCCAGCATGAAAATGCCGGGCAGGGGGCGGCTGGGCGCGGCCATGACATCCATCCTTTTTGCCAGCGCCTTCACCCTGCTTGCCGCCGTTCTGCCTTCCGCAGGCATACATGCGCAGGAAGACAGTAAACCAAACATCAATCCGGCCCCGACAGTGGCCGTGGACGAGACTGATCTGGCACCGCTGACCACGCGGTCACATGGCATCTCGCTATATGGTGATCTGAAATACGGCCCGGACTTCCATCATTTTGATTATGTGAATCCGGATGCGCCCAAGGGCGGCAAGCTGTTGCAATCTTCCATCGTTGCCTTCGATACGCTTAACCCCTTCACGCTCAAGGGCAATGCAGCGGCGGGCATAGGCCTGATTTACGATAGCCTGATGGTTTCCAGTGCCGATGAACCCTCTTCGATGTATGGCCTCATCGCCCGCGAGATCGAACTCCCGCAAGACCGATCCTTTGCCATCTTCCACCTTGACCCACGTGCAAAATTTCAGGATGGCAGCGACATCACCGCCGAGGATGTAAAGTTCTCCTATGAAATCCTGCTTGAAAAGGGCAGTCCGGTCTATCGACAGGTCTTCTCACAGATCGAAGGGGCCGAAATCATTGACGAACTTACCGTCAAATTCACTTTCAAACCGGGGAACAATCGCGAAACGCCGTTGACCGTGGCGGGCATTTCGATCATGCCCAAGAAATTCTGGGACGGTAAGGACTTCGCCAAAACCACCTTTGAAATCCCGGTTGGCAGTGGGGCCTATAAGGTTGCCAGCATCGAGGCAGGTCGGCGCATCACCTATGAACGTGATCCCAACTACTGGGCGGCGAATTTGCCCGTCAATCGCGGGCAGAACAATTTCGATACCATTCAATACGACACCTACCTTGACCCCGAAGTACAGCGCCAGGCGTTCCTTGCCGGGGAATATATGATCCGCTCAGAGCATTCATCCCGGGACTGGAATACCGCCTATAACACCCCGGCGGTGGAACGCGGCGACATCCAGAAGGAATTCATGCCCGATAACCTGCCGGTCGGAATGCAGGCCTATGTGATGAATAATCGCCTGCCGATATTTTCTGATCAGCGTGTTCGGCGCGCGTTGCAATATGGCTTTGATTTCCAGTGGCTCAACCGCGCCATGTTCTATGGGGCATATAGCCGGACCGACAGCTTCTTTGTGAACTCCGAACTGGCGGCAACCGGCATTCCCACGGGCGATGAACTGGCCCTGCTGGAA
Organism: Thalassospira sp. UBA848; assembly: GCF_002295455.1. Classification (NCBI taxonomy): domain Bacteria; kingdom Pseudomonadati; phylum Pseudomonadota; class Alphaproteobacteria; order Rhodospirillales; family Thalassospiraceae; genus Thalassospira; species Thalassospira sp. UBA848. The sequence goes on from NZ_DBGS01000145.1 coordinate 1,422, forward strand.
CCGTATCGTGATCAACTGCCAGCCAGACTGTTTACCGAACCCTATACCCTGCCAGATTTCGATGCGCCCAACGGTCGCCGCGAAGCCCTGCGTGAAGCGATGACGCTGCTCAACGAAGCCGGTTGGGAAGTGCGCGACAAGGTTCTGGTGAACAAGGAAACGGGCCAGCCATTCCGTTTTGAGTTGATCATTCGCCAACCCGGACTCGAAAAGATTGCGCTGGTGGTCAAATCGCGCCTCAAACAGCTGGGCGTCGAAATGGACATCCGCCTGATTGACACCGGCCAATGGGTGAACCGCATTCAGGCCTTTGATTTTGAAGTCACGACTTTCTGGTGGCAGCAGTCGCTGACACCGGGCAACGAGCAACGCGTGTTCTGGAGCTCCGAAGCCGCCGATCAGCCGGGATCGCGCAACTTCGCCGGGATCAAGAACCCCGTGGTTGATGCGATGATCGAAAACATTACGTCTGCGAACAGTTGGGAAGAACTGGTTGCCGCTACCCGCGCACTCGATCGGGTGTTGCTGTGGGGGGATTATGTCATTCCGCAATACTATCTCGGCGGGGACCGCATGGTGTGGTGGAACATCTTCGGGCGGCCCGATGAAGTCCCGCTCCAGGGGATGTCGGTCATGCGCTGGTGGATTGATCCGGACAAGGCTGCAAAACTTCAGATGGGGATGAACTAGGCCATGCTGAACTATATTCTGCGCCGTTTGCTCCTGATTCCGGTGACCTTGTTTGGCATTATGCTGCTGAACTTCGCGATCATTCAGTTCGCGCCGGGCGGACCGGTTGAACAGGTCATTGCCCAACTGCAGGGAACCGACGTTTCCTCGACGGCGCGGGTGACCAATCAGGGCAGTGACAGCGGCGGCAGCAGCAGGTCAGATGCATCATCGGCGTCGGGCAACAATTTCTCCTCGACCTCCGACTATCGCGGGGCGCAGGGGCTTGATCCCGAAATCATCAAACAGCTCGAAGTGCAGTTCGGGTTTGATAAGCCCGCCCACGAGCGGTTCTGGATGATGATGAAGAACTATCTGACCTTTGATTTCGGCCAAAGCTATTTTCAGGACCGCGACGTGGTTGATCTCGTGGTCGATAAAATGCCGGTTTCGATCTCGCTGGGGCTCTGGTCAACCCTGATCATCTACATCATCTCGATCCCGCTTGGCATTACCAAGGCGGTGCGTGATGGATCGAATTTCGACATTTGGTCATCAGCCGCAATCATTGTTGGCTTTGCCATTCCGGGCTTCTTGTTTGCGGTCATGCTGATCGTGGTCTTTGCCGGGGGCAGTTATCTTGACTGGTTCCCGTTGCGCGGGCTGACATCGTCAAATTGGGAACAGCTGTCCTTGTGGGGCAAGATCGTTGATTACTTCTGGCATCTGACCCTTCCGATCATCGCATTGACGATTTCGGGTTTTGCCACGCTGACCATGCTGACCAAGAACTCGTTTCTGGATGAAATCAACAAACAGTACGTGGTGACCGCACGTGCCAAGGGGCTGACCGAAAAACGGGTGCTTTATGGTCACGTGTTCCGCAACGCCATGCTTCTGATCATTGCCGGGTTCCCCAGTGCGCTGGTCGGGATGCTGTTTACCGGCTCGGTCCTGATCGAGGTGATCTTCTCCCTTGATGGTCTGGGCCTGCTTGGGTTTAACGCGGTGATGACCCGTGATTATCCGGTGATGTTCGCAACCCTTTATTTCTTCACGCTGTTTGGCCTGATCATGAACCTGATCAGCGACCTCAGCTACCATCTGGTTGATCCACGGATCGACTTTGAAGCGCGGGGGAATTGATCATGTTCAGTGCCGTTCTCTCACCGCTCAACCAGCGTCGCCTGTCAAACTTCAAGGCCAACAAGCGTGGCTATTGGTCGCTTGTGATCTTTACAATCCTGTTTGTCATTTGTCTGGTGGCCGAATTGGTCGCCAATGACAAACCGATCTTTGTTAAGTATGGCGATGACTGGTACGTGCCGATCGTATCGGACCACCCCGAAACGGTCTATGGCGGGGATTTCGACATCGAGACGGATTTTTATGATCCCTATATCCAGAACAAGATTTCCGAAAACGGCTTTGCCATCTGGCCTTTAATACCGTTTTCCTACGACACCATCGATTTTGAAATGCGCGAACCGCAACCGGCCCCGCCATCATGGCGGCACTTGCTTGGTACGGATGAATTGGGTCGCGATGTTCTCGCACGTTTGATCTACGGCTTCAGGATTTCCATCCTGTTCGGTCTGGCCCTGACGGCCGTCAGTTCCGTGATCGGCATTGCAGCAGGCGCAGTGCAGGGATATTTCGGCGGCTGGGTCGACCTTGGCTTCCAGCGCGTGATCGAAATCTGGTCAGGCCTGCCGCAACTCTTCATCCTTATCATTCTGGCCAGCCTGTTTGCGCCGGGTTTCTGGACGTTGCTGTTCATCCTCGTGTTGTTTAGCTGGATGAGTTTGACCGGCCTTGTCCGTGCTGAATTCCTGCGTGCGCGTAACTTTGAATATGTCCGTGCCGCACGTGCGCTTGGCATGACCGACTTCCGGATCATGTATCGCCACGTTTTGCCCAACGCGATGGTGGCAACCATCACTTTCCTGCCGTTTGTCTTGAATGGCTCGATTGTCGCGCTCACTTCGCTTGATTTCCTGTCACTGGGCATGCCGCCGGGCTCTCCGTCACTCGGTGAATTGCTGTTCCAGGGCAAGAACAACCTGCAAGCCCCGTGGCTTGGCATCACGGCCTTCTTTGCCATCGCCGTCATGCTCAGCCTTTTGATCTTTATCGGTGAAGCGGTGCGTGATGCCTTTGATCCGCGCAAGACGTTTTAAGGAGTAGGAAAATGACAGCGCAATCCGCCCATCAGCCGCTCCTTGCCGTTCGCGATCTTTCGGTCAAGTTCGCCGATGCCACAGCGGTAAAGGATGTGTCCTTTACCCTTGAGCGCGGCGAAACCATGGCGCTTGTCGGTGAAAGTGGATCTGGCAAGTCGGTCACCGCACTTTCGATTTTGCAATTGCTGCCCTATCCGCGCGCCAGCCATCCGTCCGGTTCGATCATCTTTGACGGGCAGGAAATGGTCGGGGCCAAGGAACGCAAGCTTCGCAAGATCCGTGGCAACCGGATTTCCATGATCTTTCAGGAGCCGATGACATCCCTTAATCCGCTGCACAATATCGAAAAGCAGGTCGGCGAGGTGTTGTTGCTCCACAAGGGCCTGCGAGGTGCCAAGGCGCGTGCGCGTATTCTTGAATTGCTTGAACTTGTCGGTATTCCCGACCCGGCGTCGCGCCTTAAGGCCTTGCCGCACGAACTTTCCGGTGGCCAGCGCCAGCGTGTGATGATCGCCATGGCCCTTGCCAACGAGCCGGAACTCCTGATCGCCGATGAACCGACCACGGCCCTTGATGTCACCATTCAGGCGCAAATCCTCGAACTGCTCAAGGACCTGCAGGATAAACTGGGCATGGCGCTTTTGCTGATCACCCATGATCTGCAGATCGTTCAGAAAATGGCGCAAACCGTATGTGTGATGAAAAACGGCGAGATTGTAGAGGCCGGCGAAGCCCGCACCCTGTTTGATGCGCCCAAGCATGCCTACACCAAAAAGCTGCTGTCGGCCGTGCCAAGTGGCGAAGCCCCGCCCTTGCCGGAAAACGCAACAGAGTTGCTTGAAACCAGCAACATCCATGTTCAGTTCCCGATCGGGCGCAAGGGCATCCTTGGGAGGCCCGATCATTATCTGAATGCGGTTGATCAGATTTCGCTGACCCTTAAACAGGGCGAAACCCTTGGCATCGTCGGCGAAAGTGGATCGGGCAAGACTACCCTTGCCATGGCGATCCTCAGGCTTCTGAAATCAAGCGGGGACATCCGCTTTGCCGGGCAGGATATCCGCGGGTTCTCTGGTGCTGATCTGCGCAAACTGCGCCGCGACATGCAGGTGGTCTTTCAGGACCCTTTCGGATCGCTCAGCCCGCGCATGTCCATCGCCCAGATCGTTGGTGAGGGGTTGGAAATCCATGCGCCCGACCTGACCCAGGCCGAACGCGAAGCCCGCATTGCCGAGGCGCTTGACGAAGTCGACCTGCCGCAAAATGCCATGGATCGCTATCCGCACGAATTTTCCGGCGGGCAGCGTCAGCGCATCTCGATTGCACGCGCACTGGTGCTAAAGCCGCGCTTTATCGTATTGGATGAACCGACATCGGCGCTTGATATGTCGGTACAGGCCCAAATCGTTGACTTGCTGCGCGATTTGCAGGCGCGCCATAAAATGGCATACTTGTTCATCAGTCATGATTTACGCGTTGTGCGTGCACTGTCGCATCGGGTCATGGTGATGAAGAACGGGAAACTGGTTGAAAGCGGTGCGGCGGCCGATGTGTTTGACAACCCGGCAGAGCCCTACACCAAGGCCCTTCTGGCCGCGGCCCTTGATCTTAAGGCTGCGGGGACAGAATTTGTCAGTAAGTAGGATCAGAAGAGTCATCTGTGATCGGCTACAACCCGTATGACACGGCAAGAATAACAGAACCGTAAAGGCAGAATTAAGAGTGGATATGTTGTCACGTGCGATCAAAAATCGAACCGGACATCGTCTTTGGGGCCGCGCTTTGATCGTTGCGCTGGCCGTAATGTTGTTCTCAGTCAGTCTGCCCGCCCGTGCCAGCGCTGCGTCCGGGGATGGCGCAGAAACCCAGCAAGACAAAGAACCCGCTGTCCCGGAAATTCCCGATACCGTTGTCGTGCCCGATCCGGTTTCGTTGACGGTGGTCCTGCGCAAAAGCGGTGCCATCCGTCAGATGGTGTTTAACATCTGGCTGGAAGCCACCAACAAGCAGGCTGTGGGCGTCATCGAACAACGCCTGCCCAAGGTCATCAACGCTTTTCTGGTCGATCTTCAGCGCCTGATGTATCGCGATACCGAACATCGCTTTGAAACCCGCGAACCGGGCAAGCGTGGCTTCAAATATACCGCCCCTGCCTTGCTGCCACCACCTCCCCCCAAGACAGAGGAAGAACTCGCCGCCGAAGCTGAGGCCGCCGAACTGGCCAAGGAAAATGGCGAGGAAATCACCAAGGAACCGCCTTTCAGCCCGTTCCAGCCCGCGGGCAATCGCTATTTCGCAGCCCTTCAGAACAAGTTGCTGCGCACAGCCCAAGGCGTTCTTCCGCCCGATACATTGCGCTCTGTCCAGATCCGCATGTTCTATGATTTCTGGCCGGGCGACGTCAAAAAACGCTAAGTCTTGATCGCGCACCGTGACCCGGTCCGTGCGCGCCTGTTGGATGCCATGGCGCGCGCCTTGTGCATGGGCCATTGCCGAACCGGCACTTGTCTGTGATCAGGGGTGTGATATCCGGTTGGCATTCGTCACCGGAGTAGCCCCAACATGTCCTTTGAAATCTGGCTCAGTTTTACCCTGCTTGTCTTTTTGCTGGTCCTGACACCGGGGCCAAGCATCCTGATTGGCATGTCACATGCGCTGCGCTATGGCGCACGCCCCACCCTGATGACAGCCCTTGGTGATGTCACAGCCAACATGATCCAGATGGTAATTGCCGCGGTCGGTCTGGGGGCAGTTCTGGCAACATCGGTAACCGCCTTTGCCATTGTCAAATGGTGTGGTGTTGGATTTTTGCTGGTGATCGGTTTGCTGTCATTCTTTCGCAAGCCCACGGAAATCAGGATCAAAACCGGTACCGAAACGAATAATCAGACCTGCTTTGAACCGGCCAACGCCCTGCGTCTGTTTCGCGAAGGCTTTCTGGTTGCAGCTGGCAACCCCAAGGCGATTGCATTTTTCGGGGCACTGTTCCCGCAGTTTGTAGACCCCGCCCAGCCATTGGCACCCCAATTGCTGATCCTTGGCGTGACCTTCGTGTTTCTTGATTACAGTTTCGTAATGATTTATGCAATCGGGGCCGCGCGGGTCATGCCCTGGCTGGTCAAGCGTGGGGGCAATAACGTGATTGCACGGCTGTCCGGTGGCGTTTTGATCGTTGCAGCGGGCCTTTTGGCCCTGATCGAGATGCCCGAAACCATGGCCAAGCCACATATCTCTGCCGAACCAGCTATAATCCAGCAATCGGACCGCTAGCACCGATATGGCGTGCATCACGTGTGCGCGGGGCCTGTAATACGTTGATATAGAAAGAAGAAATTACTTCTGTCACAAAGCGGCGGGCAGTCACGCTACAGACCAACCAGTCTGTATATAGCGAATTTTCGCCATATCAGTTTTCATGCATTCAAGATGGGAAGCTTTGCTGTCCTAAAAGGCCGGTTTTGCGCCACTTTGCGCCAAAATCGCCCCTTTGGGCATCATTTCCGGTCTGATGTCAGACGTCTGATATTTGTTTTACAACCGGATTATTCGGTCTCAAGACCGGCGCCGACAATGATATCGCCGAATTCACGCAGGAAGACGGACCCTTTGACGGTCCTTTGAACCAGCACCGAACGGCGATCTTCTTCATCGACCTTGCGTTTGACCATGCCAAGAGAGCTCAGACGATCAAGCGCACGGGTAATTGCCGGTTTGGAAATGTTAAGCGCCTCGGAAAGACCGCGCACGGTATGCGGTGCCGGGGTCAGGTAAACGCTAAGCAACAAGGCCATCTGTCGGGCTGACAGGTCGGGGGAATCCCGACGCACACTCTCAACAATCGCGATACGCCAAAGGTCAAGCGCCTGAGACGGTTTGATCTCGATCGACATGTTTGTGCCCAACAATTTATTTGTTACGAATACGTAATCTCTACCTGACCCCGGCAATGATGTCAAAGGTGTAATTGGGGAAAATGTATTTTCCGTTTTGGTTTACTTACCGTAACGATCCTTGATCAGCTTGAAGGCGGCCCGAATGCCCTGTGCCTCGCCACCGGTCGGGCGACCCGGGCGGTCAGACGGGTTCCACGCCATCAGATCGATATGCGCCCAGCTTTTTGCCCCCTCGGCAAAGCGATCAAGGAACAAGGCCGCAATGATCGCCCCGCCAAACGGACTGCCGGAAATATTGTTCATGTCAGCCGCCTTGCTATCAAGCTGGCTGCGATAATCATCCCAAAGCGGCAAACGCCACAGCGGATCATTTTCCGCCAAACCCGTTTCCATCAACCCGTTGGCCAGATCATCATCGTTGGAAAACAGCGCCGGCAGACCAAGACCAAGTGCCACACGTGCAGCCCCTGTCAGGGTCGCGAAATCAAGCAGCATGTCGGGGTCTTCCGATGCGGCTTCGGTCAGGGCATCGGAAAGCACAATGCGGCCCTCGGCATCGGTATTGCCGACCTCAACCGTAATGCCCTTGCGGGTTTGCAAAATGTCACTCGGGCGATAGGCCCGGCCCGACACCATGTTTTCGACCGCCGGGATCAGAACGCGCAACCGCACCGGAAGGTCGGCCGCCATGATCATGCGGGCAAGGCCAAGAACCTGTGCCGAACCACCCATGTCCTTTTTCATCAGGATCATGTTGCTTGACGGTTTAAGGTCATAGCCCCCCGTGTCAAAGCAGACGCCCTTGCCAACCAGTGTGATCTTTGGTGCATTTTCGTCACCCCATTTAAGATCAATCAGGCGCGGCGCGCGATCGCTGCCATGTCCCACGGTGTGAATGGCAGGGTAATTTTGCTTGATCAGCTCTTCGCCGACAATCGCACTGACCTTGGCACCAAATTCCTTGCCCAGTGCGCTGGCGGCTTCTTCAAGCTCTGCCGGGCCCATGTCATTGGCAGGCACATTGATCAGATCGCGCGCAAGGCCGATCCCGCGTGCGATGTTTTCGGCGCGCTTGGCCGCATCAATATCGTGCAGGGCGATCCTGGCGCGCTTGTCCTTCTTGCCATCATCCTTGCGATAACGATCAAACTGATACCCACCCAGATAAAGCCCAAGGGCGGCCTTTTCATAAAGATCGTCCTTATCGGTCAGATCATCGGAAAGGGCATAGGTCCCGGCGGCCAGGGATTTAGGCAGACCGGCAAAATCCCAGATCGCCTTGGCATCGTCAGCGTACCCGATCAGGACCGTCCCGACTGATCCATCCGCACCGGGAAGCGAAAGTTGCGTGCCGCGCTTGCCCTCAAACCCGTTGGCGGCAATCCATGACTTGGTCGCGTCAGATTGCGTGGCAAGCCAGCTTTCAAAACCGCTTTCAAGGATGGGGGTAATGGGGGTCGGATTGGCAGAAGGGTCGCGTGCGATGATGTGGTCGAACAATTTAAGACTTCCCTGATGGTGACGGGTGATGGTGAACGCAATGGGCAACCGCGCAGCAGCGACGCCCCAAGCAAGATGTGTTCACAAGATATGTTGTCCGATCTTACGGCTGCCATCCCCCGGGGTCAAAACTCATTCACATAATCAGCGCGCAACTTTGCACTTGAAACCGCGCTTGAATGTCTGGCTTGAACCCGACGCCCAAAGACCAGATAGTAATCGCCGCTGTCATCAAACATACCAATCGCGCCAACCGCCAAAGGTCCCACCATGCAAAACCTTCCCGTGCTTTATATCGGCAATAAAAACTATTCGTCCTGGTCGCTGCGCGCCTGGCTTGGCCTGCGCGTCGGCGGCGTGGCGTTCGAGGAAAAGCTCGTTCCGCTGCGCACCGAAGAATGGCACGCCAAGGCCCCGGTCTTCTCCCCCAGTGCCAAGGTCCCGGCCTTCTTCGATGGCAAGAAAACCATCTGGGAGGCGCTTGGCATTCTTGAATACATCGCAGACCACCAGCCTGACACCATGCTCTGGCCGTTGGACATCGATGTGCGTGCGATTGCCCGTTCCGTGTCGCTTGAAATGCATGGCGGCTTTGGCGCGCTGCGCAGTTCCATGCCGATGAACTGCCGCAAAAGCTTGGCCGGGCTTGGCCGCAACGCCGGTGTGGACAAGGACATCAACCGCATCACTGAAATCTTCAAGATGTGCCGCACCAAGTACGGGCAGGGCGGGGATTTCCTGTTTGGCCAATTCTCGATTGCCGATGCCATGTATGCCCCGGTGGTGTCGCGATTCAAAACCTATGGCGTATCACTTGATCCGATTGGCAATGCCTATATGGAAACCATTCTCGGCCTGTCGGAAATGAAGGAATGGTACGAAGCGGCTGCGGCCGAGGAATGGGTGATCGCGGAAGAAGAGGTCAAATAACCCATGCCGGGCCTAAGCGGAAAACTGCCCGAAATTGATCCGATGGGGGGTGACGCCGCCCTTGATCGGGTATTGGCAGAGGTCCGCGCGTGCCGCATCTGTGCGGCTGAGTTGCCGCTGGGGCCGCGCCCGGTGGTGCGCATGGCAAAATCGGCGCGCATTCTGGTGATCGGGCAGGCGCCCGGAACCCGCGTGCATGAAACCGGCCTGCCGTGGAATGATGCATCCGGCGATCGCTTGCGTGATTGGTTGGGGCTGTCAGTTGATGATTTTTATGATCCGGCCAAGCTTGCCATCATGCCAATGGGGTTTTGCTATCCCGGTCGCTTTGATCGCGGCGGGGATCTGCCGCCCCGACCGGAATGCGCCCCGACATGGCATGACGTGCTGCGCCAACACTTGCCCGATATCGGCCTGACCCTTTTGATCGGGCAATATGCACAAGAACGCTATCTTGGTCCGCGCCGGGCCAAAACCATGACCGAAACCGTCCATCGCTTTAACGAATTTCTGGGCGAGGGCATCCTGCCCATGCCCCATCCAAGCTGGCGCAACACCGCCTGGATGAAAAAGAACCCGTGGTTTGAACGCGACCTTCTGCCAGTCCTGCAAAGCCGGGTGCACAGCCTGTTGGGCTAGACGATTTGGGCTATGGCGGGATTTATGTTCCAATGCGCGCAGACTTCAACCAATGGAGGCACGCCAGATGAGCAAACTTGAAAAATCCACCATCGAAACCGCACTTGCCGATCTTCCAGGCTGGACGCTTGCCGATGACGGGCTTTCAATCAAGCGCGTCTACAAGTTTGGCGATTTCAATGCCGCCTTCGGCTTCATGGCGCGGGTGGCGCTTAAGGCTGACAAGATGGATCACCATCCCGAATGGTTCAATGTCTATAACAAGGTCGAAATGACGCTCACCACCCACGATGCCGGTGGCGTGACGCAAAAGGACATTGATCTGGCAACCTTCTGCCAAACGGCGGCGGGCGAATAAAGCTTGCCCTGAAAATTGCGCCCTGCCGCTGGGGGACGACAGGGCGCTTTGGCTGCGGTGATAAAGAAGCGAAATGGTGTGGGACTATTTCGGTTCCAGCCGGACCGCGCCATCAATGCGAATGGTCTCGCCATTGATCATTTCATTTTCACAGATATGCATCGCCAGACGGCCATATTCATAGGGATCGCCAAGGCGTTTCGGGAACGGCGTATTGGCCGCCAGGCTTTCCTGAACCTCGTCAGGCAGGCCCATCAACATCGGTGTGCCAAACAGACCCGGTGCGATTGACGCCACCCGAACCCCATGGCGCGCCAATTCACGCGCGGCCGGCAGGGTAAGCGATGCCACCCCGCCCTTGGACGCGGCATAGGCTGCCTGTCCGATCTGCCCTTCAAAGGCCGCGATGGATGCGGTGTTGATAATCACCCCGCGCTCGCCGGAGTCTGATGGGGTGTTCTGGCTCATCGCGGTGGCGGCAACCCGCATCATGTTGAATGTGCCGATCAGATTGACCGTGATCACCTTGGAAAAGGCTTCAAGATCAGCCGGGCCTTCGCGCCCGACGATCCGCTCGCCATGCACGATGCCTGCACAATTCACAAGGATCGACGGAATACCGATATCCTTGACCACCTTGGAAACTGCGTGCTCGACACTTTCGGCATTCGAAACATCCACGCCATAGCCAACGCCACCCAGTTTCTCGGCCGTTGCCTTGGCACCGTCTGCATTCAGATCAAAGGCGGCAATCCGTGCCCCGGCATTGGCCAGTGTCTCTGCCGTTGCCGCCCCAAGACCAGACGCAGCCCCGGTAACAATGGCAATCGAACCCTTGATTTGCATGACGTGAAGCCTCCAGACGCGCGTGTTTATGCTTAATTTGGTATTTGTATACCAAATTATATCTTTTCGCGGCAAGGGCTATTCTGATGGTGCCAAGTGGCTACTTCGTCGAGGACGGCGGATCAAGATCGCTTGCCGTGGCCGACAGGCCGCGCTTGAGGCGGTTGGCTTCGCGGTTCAGTTTCGCCTCGCGTCGGGCGATATAAAGTGCTGACCCGACAATCAAAACCGCACCGGGCAGAAGCCAGATTTCCGGTACTTCGCCAAAGATCACCAGCGCGATGGCCGAAACAAATGGCAGGCGCAGGTAATTGAACCCGACGACAAAGCTGTAATCATAAACCCGAAACGCGTTGGTATTGCCGATCTGGGTCAGGTTGGCCATGAAGGCCCCCGCCACCATTAGGAGGATCGCCTCAAGGCTCGGCGTCTGCCAGACAAAAAGCGCCGGGATCAGGGTCATCGGCGTGGTCAGGACCATCATGTAAAGAATGATGGTGGTCGGGTTTTCAGTCCGTGACAGCGACTTGATCGTCAGACCCGCACTGGCCATGCAAACCGCAGCCGCAATCGGCAACAGGCTTGCCAATTGCACAGCTTCATCACCCGGCCGAATAATGACCAAGACCCCACAGAACCCGACCAGAAGCGCGGCAATCCGGTATTTTCGGATTGTCTCACCCAAAAAGATCGCGGCCAGGATGGTGCCAAACAGTGGTACGGTAAAGTTAAGCGCGGTTGCCTCGGCCAGTGGCATATAGGCAATGGCCGAAAACCAGAAACTCATTGCCCCCATCGACAGAACCGCGCGTAAACAAAACATCGGGAATCGCTTGGTTTTAAGCGGCGTCAGACCCGCGCGAAGTGCAAGCGGCGCGATGAACAAAAGCCCAAAGAAATTGCGAAAAAACACCGCCTGAAGCGGGTGGATATGCTCGGTCGCAAGGCGGACAAATACCGAAAACACCGCAGCACTGATCGATGCCATCAGGCCAAATGCCGTGGCTTGCAGATACGGTGGCAACGCGTTGAACCAGCTACGCATCAGGATCGTCTTTCGGTCCGGCGGCGCGGTCGATCTTGGTCGCGGGGATGGCTTGTGGATCGGCGGGGGCGGTGGTCGGCAGGCGGGTCTGTGTCCTGGCCTTTTTCGCCAGAACCGCCTCGCGCCGCGCGATATAAAGCGCTGATCCGATAATCAGGGCCGCCCCGGCCCACGTCCAGAAATCAACCACTTCGCCAAACATGATATAGGCAAGGATCGCAACAAAGGGCAGGCGCAGGAAATCAAAGATCATGACATAGGACTGGTCCGCCGTGCGGTATGCCCGCACCAGCAATTGCTGACCGGCGGTACCGGTTACCGCAATCACCAGCAGAATGAATAACTGCCAAACGCTTGGCCCCTGCCAGTAAATCAGGGCCGGGATCAGCGACAGCGGCGTCATGATCAGCCCCATCCACGTCACGATGGCATTGGCACTTTCGGTGCGCGACAGCATTTTGACCGTGGTCATCGCACAGGCCATGAACACGGTCGCGCCAAGGGCCAGGATCGCGCCGGTCTCAAAGCTTTGGCCAAACGGACGGATCACAATCATCGCCCCGACAAAGCCAATGGCAATCGCGCTCCAGCGGCGCGCGCGCACGGTTTCGCGGACCACAATGGCGGCAAGAGCCGTGGTCAGGATCGGCAGGGTAAAATTGATCGCGATGACTTGGGCAGCCGGGGACAAGGACAGGGCAGTAAAAATGCACGACATCGCCCCAAAGCCAAGCACACCGCGCAGAAAATGCAGCTTGAACCGCTCGGTCTTCAATCCGCTCCGCCCATGGCGCACCATCCATGGCACCATCGGCAGCAATCCAAAAAGGTTGCGGAAAAACGATGCCTCGAACGGGTGAAGGTCGGCTGTGACATAGCGGATAAAGACGGCCATTACCGCAAAACACATTGCAGCACTGATCATCAGAAGGGCGCCCATCAGGGCTGCATTGTCAGAATTGGGTTGGGGCGCGTTCATTATCTTCTAGCATTACGCAGCTATCTGGAAAAAATCCAGTCCAACCGCATAAAAATGGTCCAGCCGCCCGCAGGAATAACCCCTAAGTTGTGGCGAACAGTTCGCGCCTGCTGATTTTTCGTGTAAGATCAACGCCATCAAATCCATTCAGGGGGAAGATTAATGGATGCAATTGATCGCAAATTGATCGACATCCTGCAGGAAGACGCGTCGCTGTCCTATTCGGTTTTGGGGACCAAGGTCGGGCTATCGGTTTCTGCAGTGAATGATCGCGTGCGCAAGATGCGCGAACAGGGGGTCATTCAAGCCTATCGTATTTCAGTTGATCCGCAGGCCATTGGCCGGGCCCTGACCGCACTGGTCTGGCTGCGCACTGATCCGGCCAAGGGCAACAAGAAGCTGGTAAAATCCCTGATCAAGGCCGACGAGGTGCTTGAATGTCATCACATGACAGGGCGCTTTGACTTTCTGATCAAACTGCGTCTGCGTGATACCGCTCATCTGGAATCATTTATTTCCGACACGATCAAGGAAATGCCCGGCGTGGTCGAAGTTCTGCCGGAAATTGCCTTGTCGACATCGAAAGAAACGCTGTTTGTTCCGGCTGAAGCCGAAAACGACTGATTGATTTTCAGTTTCCGGATAATTTTTATCGGTATATCCGGTGCGATGGCATTATCGGTCATCATTTCCTAAGTATCTGATGTGATAGTAATGCGCGATTAATCCGCCACACCCATTGTGATGTCCCGACACAGGAGCCCCCGAAATGATTGAATCGATGAATCTGGTGATCCTGATTGCATCGATTCTGGTGGTGGTGGCTGTTTTCACCAGTCTGGTCAGCTTCCGGGTCGGCGCACCCTTGCTGCTGGTGTTTCTGTTTGTCGGGCTGGGCGCGGGCGAGGACGGCATTGGCGGCATCATGTTCGACAATGCGCCGCTGGCCTATTTCATCGGCTCCATCGCACTCGCCCTGATCCTGTTTGACAGTGGCTTTGAAACCCAGCTTCGAACGTTAAAAATTGCCGCCGGGCCCTCGTTGGTTCTGGCAACCATCGGCGTGATGATTACCACGGGTGTCATTGGCGGGGTCACATGGCTGGTGCTCGATGTGCCGTGGCTGGTCGCGCTTTTGTTTGGTGCGATTGTCAGCTCGACCGATGCGGCGGCGGTGTTTTTCCTGTTACGCGTTGGCGGCATCAACCTGCGTGATCGTACGCGCAGCACGCTGGAAGTTGAATCGGGTTCGAACGACCCGATGGCGGTGTTTCTGACCATATCGCTGGTCGAGCTGATCATTCTGGGTGGCGGCGAAAACATCGCCCTTGAACTCCTGCAGCGCTTCATTCTGCAGATTGGTCTTGGCGGCATCTTTGGTCTGGCCGGGGGATATGCGCTGGTCTGGATGATCAACCGGGTCAAACTTGAACCCGGTCTGGTGCCGATCATCACCATGGCGCTTGCCCTCAGTCTGTTTGGCGCGACCAGTATTCTGGGCGGCAGTGGCTTTTTGGCGGTCTATGTCGCGGGCCTTTATGCCGGGAACAGCAAAATGCAGATGAGCGTCGGTGTCCGGCGCTTTCAGCATGTCACGACGTGGCTGGCCCAGATCGCGATGTTTGTCACGCTGGGTCTTCTGGCAACGCCATCTGAATTTGGTGAAGTGATTGTTCCGGGCGTGATCCTGGCACTCGTTCTGGTCTTTATTGCCCGCCCGGTTGCGGTCTGGCTTTGCCTGATGTTCTTTAACTTCTCGCGCAATGACACCGCCTTTATTTCATGGGTTGGCTTGCGCGGGGCGGTGTCGATCCTGCTTGCCATTGTGCCGATGGTCGAAGGCGTGCCCGAAGGACAGTTACTTTTTAACACCGCCTTTATCGTCGTCATCACCTCGCTTCTGTTGCAGGGCTGGACGATCCGCAAGGTCGCCAACTGGTTGGGCATCATCGTGCCGCCGCGCCATGGTCCGGTGGATCGTATTGATCTGGAATTGCCCGGCAACGCCAATCAGGAAATTGTTGTCTATCGCGTGCACGACGCCAGTGCGGTTGCCACCGGCCAGCGCATTCCGCGTTGGGCACGGCCCAGCCTGATCCTGCGCGATGGCACGTCGCTGCGTCCGCATTCAGCCGGACCCATTCAGGCCGGTGATCAGGTCTATATCATCACCCCGCCGCGCCATGTCGAACTGCTTGATCAGCTCTTCGCCGGTCCGGCAGAGGGGGCCAATGACGTCGAACTGTTTGGTGATTTCAGCTTCCCGGCCGATACCCGCATTGCCGATATCGCGCGCCTTTACGGCTTCGCCCTTGCCGACAACGACGCCGAACGAACCGTGGCCGAGATCATGG
Organism: Thalassospira sp. UBA848; assembly: GCF_002295455.1. Taxonomy (NCBI): domain Bacteria; kingdom Pseudomonadati; phylum Pseudomonadota; class Alphaproteobacteria; order Rhodospirillales; family Thalassospiraceae; genus Thalassospira; species Thalassospira sp. UBA848. The sequence goes on from NZ_DBGS01000145.1 coordinate 16,818, forward strand.
AACGTGAACTTGCCGGTGACCTCGAACTCGGCGATCGCCTGCCATATGGCACGGTGGAGCTGATCGTGCGTCGCACAGATGACGAACATGGCGTGATCGAAGTCGGCCTTGCAGTCGAACAACAAAAAACCAAACCCAAACGTCGCATCCCGATCTTCCAATCACGCAGCGAGTTGCTGGCAATCTGGAAAGACTGGCAGAAACGCAGACGGGCCGAAAAGAACGCTGCACTTCGCGATCAGACATCATCGACGCCAAAGTCTGCCGAAGCAGCCGCCGACGAGATTGATCTGTCTGAGGCACCTGATGTGTCTGACACATCCGACGATATGATCGACGATGTGGCCAACGACACGGTTGGTGAAACACCGAAAGAAGGTGCTGAACCCACCAAACCGAAAGGCAATGGCAAAAGCCCGTCAAAATAGATCCACCCAAAAACCCTGATCGGTAATGCATTAGATTTCAGGGTTTTGGATTAGTTTGGCTAATGCCCGGATCAAAAAAGCTGGTTTGGTGTCGATTCTGAACTGCCCTAAATTACGGCTTCAAATATTTTGGAGTCCTTGGGCCATGTTGGGTCTTTATGCAGCGGTTGTCTTGATCTGGGGATCGACCTGGATCGCCATTCAGTATCAGCTTTCGGTCGCGCCCGAAGTTGCGGTTGCCTATCGGTTTGCGCTGGCAACGCTGATCATGATGGCCTGGTGTGGCTTCCGCCGTTTGCCGATGCGCTGTACGCTTCGCGACCATTTCTTCATGGCGGCTCTGGGCGTCTGTCTGTTTTCGCTGAACTATGTGCTGATCTATGTCGCCAGTGTGCATCTGACATCGGGGCTTCTGGCGGTGGTATTCTCGACCATCGTCATCATGAACATGATTAATGGCGTGATCTTTTTCCGCCGCCGTCCCGAAACCCGCACCCTGATCGGGGCGGGTATTGGCCTTACGGGTATCGCCATGGTGTTTGCCAACGATCTCGCCGCATTTGATCTGACCACAGGTGGCAGCATCGGGCTTCTGGTATCCCTTGCGGGCAGTTACATCGCATCGCTTGGCAATATGGCATCGGCCCGCAACCATGCGCGCGGTGTACCGGTCATGCAGGCCAATGCCTTTGGCATGCTTTATGGCACGCTGTTGCTGTTTGGCTATATCGCCCTTGCCGGGATTCCGGTTTCCTTTGATCCGAGTGCCAGCTTCATGGCAGCACTGGTCTATCTCGCCCTGTTCGGGTCGGTTCTGGGCTTTGGCTTCTATCTGACGCTTCTGGGCAAGATCGGGCCGGATCGTGCGGCCTATAGTTCGGTGATGTTCCCGATTGTCGCGCTGTTGCTGTCGACCTGGTTTGAGGACTTCCACTGGACGGGCAATATTATCTGGGGTGTTGCACTGACTTTGGTGGGCAACGTGGTTATTCTGACCAAACGTGTGCCCAAACCGGCAAGTCAGGTGCTAGAACAGGTCGCACCGGCGGCGGTGCCAGTTTCGACCACCTGCACGCCAAATCCGGTCGCAAAGTCCTGATCGCGACCGCGACCCCAAAGGCAGATCTAAATACGGAGTAAGAAGATGAACGGTGCGGCCTATTTCGAACGCATGGCGCAATACAATATCTGGGCCAATACCCATGCCTATGATGCCTGCGCAAAATTGCCAAAGGCCGAACTGGACGCGCCCCGCCGCGCCTTCTTCCCGTCAATCATGCGCACACTCAACCATCTTGTCGTTGCCGACCGGCTTTGGATGGGGCGCTTGCTGGGCAGTCCAGTGACCATGGCGCTTGATACGGTGCTTTACGAAGACTTCGATCAGCTGCGTACCGCGCGCGAGGCCGAAGATCAGGCGATCCTTGAATTCACCAGAAATCTGACCGACGCCGAAGTCACATCCGATCTGAGCTATCAGTCGGTTACGGCCGGGGCTTATACCATGCCGCGCGATCTGATTTTGGGGCATATGTTCAACCATCAGACCCATCATCGCGGGCAACTGTCCAATATGCTGATGGAGGCTGGCTCAGGTCCGCTTGAGATTGACCTGATCTATTTTGGTCGGGAACTGCTGGCATGATCGAGCTGTTCGTTGCCTATACGCCGTTTCTGATCGCCGCACTGTTGCTCAATATCTCGCCCGGGCCGGATATGGCCTATATTGTCGGGCAGACGGCTGTTTACGGGCGCAAGATCGGCTTGTTTTCATCCTTTGGGGTGGTTTCCGGGGCGTTTGTGCATGTGCTGGCGGCAACCCTTGGTTTGTCCGCGATCCTTGCGACTTCCGCCTTTGCCTTTGCCATCGTCAAATGGATCGGGGTGGCTTATCTGGTCTGGCTTGGTCTCGGGGCGCTGCGCAGCAGTTTTGCCAAATCCGCCAATGATGCCGGCTCCGGTGAACCGGCAGTACCCGTTTCAACAAAACCGATGACGGCCTTTGCCGCCTGGCGTCAGGGGGTGATGATTGATGTGCTCAATCCCAAGGTCGCGATTTTCTTCATGGCCTTTCTGCCGCAATTTGTCGATCCGGCCATGGGCAATGGGGCGACCCAGTTTCTTGTTCTGGGGCTGGTGGTGCTGCTGATCGCACTTGTCGTTGAAGGCATGCTGGTCATGGCTGTGGCATCCGCTGCCGGGCGGATCAAGGGCAGCCGCAGGCTTGGCGCGTGGTTGCATCGTGCCCTTGGCACCATGTTCATCGCGCTTGGCATCCGCCTTGCCATCACCCAGCAATAAGCTGACCGGCAAGGGGGATTTTATGCCTGCCCGCCGTGCCCAAAGGCGCTTGCCCGACTAGGATTTTCGCGCCAGATAGCGCACCAGTGCGTGTGATGCCGGGGCGGCTGTAATGCCGTGCGCGACAATGCTGATGCAGATAATCATCGCACCTGCCGCAAACA
>NZ_DBGS01000038.1:0-1989 GCF_002295455.1 Thalassospira sp. UBA848
CCGCGCAGGCGGGGGTCCATGACGTGGGTGAGGGGCGGTCGTGGTGGTCGCCCTTGTTAGTCGCTTTTGCGCGATGCCTTTTCGGCAATACCTGAAATGCCCTGACGTTCGGCCAGAATCTTCCAGACATCTTCGGGCTTAACCCCCTGATCGGCCCAAAGAACGGTCAGGTGATACAGCAGGTCGGCACTTTCCGATGCGACCTTTTCCGGGCTTTCGGCAAGGGCGGCGATCACTGTTTCAACGCCCTCTTCGCCGACTTTCTGGGCGATTTTGGGCGTGCCCTTGGCAAGCAGCTTTGCGGTATAGCTGGTGTCCGGGTCTGCACCCTTGCGCGCAGAAACGGTTGCGTAAAGCGCATCAAGGATATGTTGGCTTTTATCCGTATCGGGCATGATTTCAGTCCTCGCGCACCGGGATACCGGCAGCTTTCATGTGGTCCTTGACCTCGCGAATGCGGTACGTGCCGAAATGGAAGATCGAGGCGGCCAGAACCGCCGATGCATGGGCATCACGCACGCCTTCGACCATATGGTCGAGCGTGCCAACACCACCGGAGGCAATGACGGGCACATGGACGGCATCGGCAATGGTGCGCGTCAGCGGGATGTTAAAGCCCGACTGGGTGCCATCGCGATCCATCGAGGTGACAAGGAGTTCGCCAGCACCGTATTCGACCATTTGTTTTGCAAACGAAACGGCATCAATCCCGGTGGGTTCACGCCCGCCATGGGTGAAGATTTCGAACTTGTCCGGGCCGGTCGATTTGGCGTCAATCGAGACCACAATGCATTGCGATCCGAACTTGCGTGCGGCTTCGCGCACGAAATCGGGGTTTTTGACGGCGGCGGTGTTGATCGAAACCTTGTCCGCGCCAGCCAGAAGCAGCTTTCGGATGTCTTCAAGGGTGCGCACGCCACCGCCAACGGTGACCGGCATAAAGCAGGCCTCGGCCGTGCGGGCAACCACATCAAAGATGGTATCGCGGTTATCACTTGATGCCGTGATATCAAGGAAGCAGAGTTCATCCGCACCCTCTGCATCGTAGATGCGCGCCTGTTCGACCGGGTCGCCGGCATCGATCAGATCAACGAAATTGACCCCTTTGACGACGCGGCCGTCCTTGACGTCAAGACAGGGAATGACACGGGTTTTCAGCATGGTCTGTTTCCTGTTGGGTCGGTTACGAAAGGGCCGCGATGGCCTCTGCCAGATCGATGCGGCCATCATAAAGCGCACGACCGGAAATCGCGCCATCAATGCCAGCATCTGTGTGTTTCTTGACCGCGATCAGATCATCAAGCGATGAAACCCCGCCCGATACGATCACCGGGGTCGAGATTTCCGATGCCAGTGCCACGGTGGACTCGATATTCGGGCCACCCATCGCACCATCACGGTCGATATCGGTAAAGATGATTGCCGCCACACCGCAATCCTCAAATTTCCTGGCGAGTTCGAGTGCGGTGACCTCGGACGTTTCCGCCCAGCCTTCAACCGCGACATAACCATCACGCGCATCAATGCCAACCGCGATCCGGCCCGGCCATTTGGCACAGGCTTCCTTAACAAACTCCGGATTGCGAAGCGCCACGGTGCCAAGAATCACACGCGTGATGCCCTTGTTCAGCCAATAATCAACCGTTTCCATGGTGCGGATGCCGCCACCAAGCTGCGTCTGCGCCTTGCCCGACACGGCGGCAAGGATGGAATCCACAGCCGACCCATTGACAGGCTCACCGGCGAAGGCGCCGTTCAGATCAACGATATGAACCCAATGGCAGCCCGCTTGGACAAATTCACCGGCCTGTGCGCCCGGATCGTCGTTAAACACGGTTGCCTTGTCCATGTCGCCGCGCAGCAAGCGCACACATGCGCCATCTTTCAGGTCAATTGCGGGATAAAGGTTCACTGATCGGTGTCCTGTATTTTCTTGGTGTAGTAATAGCCTTCGACCATCTTGCCATCGACCATCGCGTAATAGGGATT
>NZ_DBGS01000038.1:2333-66440 GCF_002295455.1 Thalassospira sp. UBA848
CTGGGTTTCGCGAAGGTCGAGTTTCAAAACGCTGTAGCCCGCTTCACGGGCGAAATATTCAATCGAACGCACGATCGCCTTGCCGTTGCCGCGCCCGCGTGCCCAAGGGGCGACGAAATGGCCGGAAATCTGGGCGGAATGGCGCTGTGCTTCAAGGTTGGCCGGTGTTTCGATCAACTGGGCGGCACCGGAAATGATGCCATCCACGCGCGACACAAACAGATGCCGACCGGGCATCAACAACACACCGCGCCAGTATTTTTCCATGTCCGGGCGGTCCGGCGGTGTCAGCCAGCCAAAGCCGCCGCCTTCGACAATCGCCTGCGTACAGGCATCGACAATATCGGAAATGTCGCCTGCAGTCAGTTCGGTCACGCGTTCGGCAATGACGCCCGGCTGAATGGTATCAGATGGTGCGATCATGGCTTCCACCCCAGGAAGTTCCCGATGATGGTCAGCCCCGTTTTCTGGCTTTTTTCCGGGTGGAACTGGGTGCCGATCATGTTGTCACGCCCGATCATCGCGGTCAGTTCCCCGCCATAGGAAACCGATGCCAGTCGCTGATCGGGGTTGGAGACATGCATGTGATAGCTGTGTACGAAATAGGCGTGGTCGCCATCGGAAATGCCTTTAAGGACCGGGTGCGTCTTGCCCGCCGGATCAAGCACCAGCTCGTTCCAGCCCATATGCGGGATCTTAAGGCTTGGGTCGCTGGGCTCGATGGCCACAACTTCACCGGCGATCCAGTCAAGGCCGTCGGTGACGGCAAATTCACGGCCGACGGTCGACATCAACTGCATGCCAACACAGATGCCAAAGAACGGCTTGCCGCCTTTGATCACCTGTTCGGTGAGGACATCAACCATGCCGGTAACAGCATCAAGGCCCGCACGGCAATCGGCATAGGCACCAACGCCCGGAAGCACGATATGGCTGGCGTTGCGGACCTTTTCCGGGTCATCGGTGACAATGATCTCGTCAGAAAAGCCGGTTTCACGTGCAGCACGCTCGAACGCCTTGGCAGCAGAGCGCAGATTGCCGGAACCGTAATCAATAATCGCAACACTCATGGGTAGGATGGGCTCCCGGTTGAGGGGGTGGAGGTAAGGGCAGCTGCGGAGTGTGGGACGCGCAGCCGGGAATTTTTCGAACGCTCAAAGCAGCGGTGTTCGGCATCGGTTTCATCGTGGCCCGCGACGATATCAACCATCTGCCAGCCGGATGCGGCCAGTTTGCGACGGCGAAGGTCATTGGCAATCAGGCCAAAACCAATCCCGGTCACAAGCGCCAGGGCAAAGTCCATTTCCGGCCCGCCGTTAAACAGCTCGACCGCAAAGGTGCAGAGAAATGAAACCGCGACAAGGCCGAAAAAGCCCAGCCAAAGCCGATGGTACAACGCCCAAAGGCCCGAGAGCAGAAAGGCCCAGAAATTGAAGCCTTCGCGGATCAGGATGGCGTTTTCCATCGGGTCGGCATCGCCGGGATGGGTATGGACTGTGTAAACCTTCATCGAAAACCGGTTTTCTGGACCGGTGGCAGAGTGTTGTCTGCTGTGCCACCGGTGTATTTTCGATCAGATCGAACTGACCTGCTTACAAGGAGCCGCCAAGCGTGCCCTTGGTGGACGGAATTGCATCGGACTTGCGCGGATCAATTTCGATTGCCACGCGCAGGGACCGTGCGAGCGCCTTAAAGGCACTTTCGATGATATGGTGGTTGTTCTCACCATACAGGTTCTCGACATGCAGCGTGATGCCAGCCGCCTGGGCAAAGCCCTGGAACCATTCACGGAACAGCTCGGTATCCATATCGCCCAGCTTGTCGCGGGTGAATTCGACATTCCAGATCAGATAGGGACGGCTTGAAATATCAAGGGCCACACGGGTCAGCGCTTCGTCCATCGGCAGCAGGCAGCTGCCATAGCGCGTGATGCCCTTTTTATCGCCAAGCGCCTTGGCAAAGGCCTCGCCGATTGCGATGCCGCTATCTTCGGTGGTGTGGTGGAAATCAATATGCAGGTCGCCCTTGGCCCGGACTTTAAGGTCCATCAGGCTGTGACGCGAAAGTTGTTCGAGCATGTGATCAAGGAACCCGACCCCGGTCTCGACGTCATAAACGCCGGTCCCGTCAAGGTTCAGTTCGACCATGATCTGGGTTTCGTTTGTGTTACGCTCAACGCGGGCCTTGCGCATGCAAAGCTCCTTTCCTGCAGATATTGATGCATATGACGGGTCGTATGTAGCAATAAAGCTGTGGAAAAGCCAGTTTTAGGTGCCTACGTATTGGCCGCATAATCACATGAATTCATGCATCCGGTCGGCAAACCGTCTTCTACCCGCCATTGAAGGCTGTTTTGGCCCTATACAAAGTCGAACTTATCCACATCAAACAGGCCGCGATCCGTCATTTTCAGATGCGGGATAACTGGCAGGGCCAGGAAGGCAACCTGAAGGAATGGTTCGGGCAGAACACAGCCCAGATCCTTCGCCGCCTTGCGCAGATCAATCAGGTGTTCCTCGACGGTTTCAAACGGCTCAAGGCTCATAAGGCCTGCGACCGGCAGGGCCAGTTCGGCGGTGACCTTGCCGCCATCGGCCACCGCAAAGCCGCCGCCCATTTCAATCAGGCGATTAACCGCTGCTGCCATGTCGGCATCGCTGGCGCCGACCACGGTGATGTTATGGCTGTCATGGCCGACGGATGAGGCTATCGCCCCGCGTTTCAGGCCAAAGCCGCGCACGAAGCTTCTGCCGATATTGCCATTGATGCCGTGGCGTTCGACGACGGCGACCTTGATCACGTCGTTATCCAGATCGGGTTTCAGGCCATTATCGCCGATTTCAAGCGTTGCTTCATCGCGGAAGGTCAGGATAAGGCCCGGTTTGACCTTGATCACCGGCGTCTGGTTCTGACCCGGTTTGGGATCGCAGGCAAAGGCTTCTGCCGAGACCGGGGTGGCCTTCATCGAGCTTAGACCAACCGGGTCGATGGTTTTGCGTTTGGCAAACAGATCCTTGGTTACAAGGCGACCACCGGAAATGACATCGGTAACGTGGCAGGCGTCGAGATCATCAAGGATGGCGATATCAGCCCGCCAGCCCGGCCCGATCAAACCGCGATCACGCAGGCCGAAAATGCGGGCTGCGGAATGGGACGCTGCGCGATAGGCATGATGGATCGGGCAGTTACGCGCCTTCAAATGACCAATGAGGCGCGCAACAAGACTATCAAGGTGACCTTCTTCGCCGATATCAAGCGGGTTGCGGTCATCGGTACATAGCGCCACGAAGCTTGAGCTGTTTTCATCGAGAATTTCAGCCAGTGCCTCCAGATCCTTGGACACCGATCCTTCACGGATCAGGATCGCCATACCCTTGGCAAGTTTTTCGCGGGCTTCCTCGGCCGAGGTGGCTTCGTGATCGGTACGAATGCCGGCAGCCATATAGCCATTAAGATCCGATCCGCGCACCAGCGGCGCATGCCCATCAATATGGCCATCCTGAAAGGCTTCGAGCTTAGCCATGATGCCCGGATCAAGGTTAAGCACGCCGGGATAGTTCATCATTTCCGCCAGACCGACGACCTTTTCGTGCGACCGGAACGGCAGAAGGTCTTCGATTTCAAGCCGTGCGCCAGCGGTTTCAAACGCCGTGGCCGGAACACAGGATGACAGATTGACCCGCACATCCATCACGGTCTGTTCTGCGCAATCAAGGAAGTATTTGATGCCCTCGGCCCCCAGCACATTGGCGATTTCGTGCGGGTCGCACAGGACCGTGGTGACGCCATGGGGCAACACACAACGATCAAACTCCAGCGGGGTCACCAGCGAGCTTTCGATATGCAGGTGGGTATCGATAAAGCCTGGTACGGCGAATTTGCCGGTGCAATCAATTTCGGTCTCGCCAGCATAGCTGTCATGGGTGCCGACAATCCGGTCGCCGACAATGGCGATATCGGTTTCGCTGACCGTGCCGGTGATGACGTCAAGCAAGCCGATATTACGCAGCACCAGATCGGCCTTGATTTTGCCCTGACCGGCAAGAATGCATTTGCCAAGATGGGTTTGGGTAAGATCGCTGCTCATGGTGACTGGTCCTGTCTTCTTGAAATTCTTTTACCATCAAATTCTTTTACCATCTCCAAGGGTAAAGCATGTGGCGCGGGTATGCCCTGAATTTTTTGGGTATCTCTGCGTTGAAACTGTGTTTTGGTCGACATGAAGGTCGCGCGGTCAGCGGAAGCGGTCTTTGCGGGTGGCTTCTGCCCTTGACCGGGGCGTCTGCCGTGCTAACTCTTGGGCGAAGCAATCGATGAGATTCAAGGATAATTCATGAGCGAACAACAAAGCTGGCATGGCACGACAATTCTGTCCGTGCGCAAGGGCAATGAAGTCGTGGTGGCCGGTGATGGTCAGGTCTCGCTTGGTCCGACGGTGATCAAGGGCAATGCGCGCAAGGTGCGCCGGATCGGCCAGAAGGGCGAGATCATGGTGGGCTTTGCCGGGGCAACGGCGGATGCCTTTACCCTGCTGGAAAGGCTTGAAGCCAAGCTGGATCGTCATCCGGGCCAGACGATGCGCGCCTGTGTTGAACTGGCCAAGGACTGGCGGACAGATCGGTATCTGCGCAAGCTCGAAGCCATGATGGCGGTGGCCGACAAGGATGTGTCGCTGGTTCTGACCGGCCAGGGCGATGTTCTTGAACCCGAAGATGGCATCATTGCCATTGGTTCGGGTGGCAACTATGCGCTTGCCGCGGCACGGGCCCTGATTGATCAGGATCTTGGTGCCGAGGAAATCGCCCGCAAGGCCATGGCAATTGCCGGTGAGATTTGCGTTTATACCAACGGCAATGTCCTTTTGGAAAAGATTGATATCGAGGAAGCAAAGTAGGGCGCTGGTTTATCCGGGCCTTCGCAATGCCTCCGTCGCAAAAAGATACGGAATAAATCATGACCCAACATTACAGCCCGCGCGAAATTGTTTCCGAACTGGACCGTCACATTATCGGTCAGAAGGATGCCAAGCGCGCGGTCGCCATTGCGCTGCGCAACCGGTGGCGCCGTCAGCAGCTTGACGAAACCATGCGCAATGAAGTTCTGCCGAAAAACATCCTGATGATCGGGCCGACGGGTGTCGGTAAAACCGAAATCGCGCGCCGCCTTGCCAAACTGGCAGAAGCGCCGTTCATCAAGATCGAAGCGACCAAATTTACTGAAGTCGGCTATGTGGGGCGCGATGTCGAACAGATCGTGCGTGATCTGGTGGAAGTTTCCATCGACCTGACACGCGAAAGCATGCGCAAGAAAGTCCATGCCAAGGCGGAAATGCAGGCCGAGGAACGTATTCTTGATGGTCTGGTCGGTGAGAATGCCTCGCCGGAAACCCGTCAGAAGTTCCGCAAGATGCTGCGCGAGGGCGAGCTTCAGCAAAAAGAAATTGAAATCAACGTTCAGGAAAGCAGTTCGGCGTCGATGCCGACCATCGATATCCCGGGCATGCCCGGTGCGCAGATGGGCATGATGAACCTGAACGACATGTTCGGCAAAGCGTTTGGCAACAATACCAAGCCAAAGCGCATGACGGTCGAAGAAGCCTTTGAGCGCCTGATCGATGAAGAGGGTGACAAGCTTCTCGATAATGACAAGGTCACCGCCGAGGCGATTGAAAATGTCGAACAGAACGGCATTGTCTTCCTGGACGAGATCGACAAGATCACCGCACGTCAGGAACGTGGCGGCGATGTATCGCGCGAAGGTGTTCAGCGTGACTTGCTGCCGCTGATCGAAGGCACGAACGTGTCAACCAAGCACGGCACGGTTAAAACCGACCATATTCTGTTTATCTGCTCGGGCGCGTTCCATTTGGCAAAGCCATCCGACCTGTTGCCGGAATTGCAGGGTCGCCTGCCGATCCGCGTTGAGCTTAAGGCACTGACCGAGGGCGACTTCCGCCGTATCCTGATGGAACCGGAAGCATCCCTGATCAAACAATATATCGCCCTGATGCAGACCGAGGACGTCAAACTCGACTTCACTGACGATGCGGTTGATGAGATTGCCCGCATTTCGGCCAACGTAAACGAAACGGTCGAAAACATTGGTGCGCGTCGCCTGCATACGGTGCTTGAAAAGCTGCTCGATGACATCAGCTTCACCGCCACCGACCGGAGTGGCGAGACCTTCAAGGTTGATGCGGCTTATGTGCGCGAGCAGGTCGAGGATCTGGCCAAGGATGCCGATCTTTCGAAGTTCATTCTGTAATCGAAACATTCGACCGGATCAGATATGCAAAAGGCCAGCAAATTGTTGCTGGCCTTTTTTGTTTGGGCTGGTTTTGATCGTTTAGGCGCTGTGGAGCTTGCGAACATTGTCGCCGGTTTTGGCCGGGAGATAGACCGTAAAGACCGACCCGACGCCCTGTTCGCTTTCGATCTGCATGGTGCCGCGGTGGCGTTGCACCAGATGTTTGACGATGGCCAGCCCCAGGCCCGTTCCGCCAACCGCGCGGGAGCGGGCGGTATCGACACGATAGAAGCGTTCGGTCAGGCGCGGCAGGTGTTCGCGTGCGATGCCATCGGAATGATCGCGGATGGCCACCGCCATGATCCGGTCATGGCGGAAGCGCGCCAGAGCACCCGGCGGGTTTTGGGCCAGACTGATCGAGACTTCGACATCGGAATTGGTATGGCCGTATTTGATGGCGTTTTCGACCAGATTGACAAAGACCTGGGTCAGTTCCTTTTCCTCGCCAACCATGTCGGTGTCATCAAGCGTGCTGGTGACACGGATGTTCATGCCCTTGTCCTGCGCCTTCATGGCAAGGCTTTCAGCGACCTTGCCAATGATTTTTCCGACATTGCAGTTTTCGGACGGCGGGGTGTGTTCGTTCAGTTCAATCCGGGCAAGTGACAACAGGTCTTCGATCAGATGTTGCATGCGCTGGGCCTGATCACGCATGACCGGCAGGAACTGGTTTAACGCATCCGGGTCATCCTTGGCCGGACCTTCAAGCGTTTCGATAAAGCCAAGCAGAACCGAAAGCGGGGTGCGCAGTTCGTGCCCGGCGTCCGTTGCGAAGTCCGCGCGCATCTGTTCGAGTTTGCGAAGCTCGGTCAGGTCGGAAAATGTCAGAACGAAGTTCCGGTCCCCGGCAGCGGCAGGCAGGCGGGCGGTCAGCACGTCAAAATGACGGTGGGCATCGGATGCCAGCACGAATTCCGCGTGCTTCATGGTTTCGCGGTTGTTGGCGACATCGTCAAAGGCATCAAGCAGGATCGGGTCGCGAATGAAGCGGGTCAGATCACGGCCGGTTTCAAGGTTGTGAAACAGGCCATTTGCCGCACGGTTAAAACCGGTCACCACGCGCTGACGGTTGACCATAACCACCGGATTGGGCAGGTGATCGAGGATTTCGGCATCCGTGCTGGTTTGTGCTTCCAGAAGGGCTATTCGATCCCGGAAGGCCGCGGCAATCTGGGTATAAAGCGATGACAGTTCCGACGCGGCCGAAAAGGAAATGTGTTGTGGCGGGGTGCCCTTATATTGATCGCGCAGGTCGGTGGCATAGCGGGCCACCCGACGCAGGTCCCCAAAATAAATGCGCAACATCGCTGCCACGCCGACAAAGGACAGGACTGCCGACAGGATCGCCGTTCCCACGCCAAGCTGTCCCATCGACGCAAGGACGATGAAAACAATGGCGACCGGAAAGGCAACGGCCAAAGCCGTAAGTATCAATTGGCGGAAACCCAATTAACGCTCCTGTTTAAACGGGGTGACGGCGGTTTATCACGCGCATGATCAAAAGTGGACCTAAAATGGTTATGGGCCAGTAAAGATCAAATAAAACTTTGATGACAGTTTTCTAAGTCCTGAAGTGATTGAAAAAAACTGTCGCATGCGTTGCAAACGCGCCGTCTGCCAGAACGTGCCAGACAGCTGTTTCAGGTGGGGAGCGGATTGGACTCCGCCAACCAGCGGACCAGTGATTAATGGTCCGCCGGTTGGGACTGTATTTGTTGCTTTTGCGTCTGTGATCAGATGATTTCAGCACCCTGATCGAAGCTTAGACGCGGTTGGCGTTCAAACAGTTTGCTGCCGTCGCCATAACCGATATTGAGCAGGAAGTTGCTTTTATACGGGGTGCCAGCAAAGAATTCTGCATCGACCTTGGCGTTATCAAAGCCCGACATCCCGCCGCTATCAAGGCCAAGGGCGCGAAGGGCCAGGATGAAATAGCCTGCCTGAAGCGTGCCGTTGCGGAATGCAGTGGCTTTGATCGCCTCTTCCTTGCCGGCAAACCATGACCGGGCATCGGTATGGGGGAACAGATCGGGCAGCTTTTCGTAAAATTCCATGTCATGGGCGATGATCGCGGTGACGGGGGCTGTCATGGTTTTTTCGACATTGCCCTCTGCCAGGCAGGGTTTCAGACGTGCCCGCGCCTCATCGGTGGTGACAAAGACAATACGCATCGGTTCGCAATTGGCGCTTGTCGGTCCCAGTACGGCCAGGTCCCACGCCTGTTTGAGCAGGTCCGGATCAACCGGTTTGTCCTGCCAGACATTGTGCGTTCGGCCATTGTGGAAAAGAAGGTCAAGTCCCTTGGAATCAAGCATGATGCCTCGTTGGTTGAATTGGGTGGATGAAGCTTCGATATAGTGATCCCGATGCTGGTCACGCAATGTGGGCTTGGCAGGGGTGCCATATGAACTGTGGAAAAACAAACAGTTCACTGGTATTTTCGGAGTCAAAATGACCCTTCGAAATGTAAAGCGTGGGGCAGAATGCGGGTTTTCTACTGTGGGGTAGATCCGAGGCGCAAATGGGTTGCGTCCCGGCGTGGGTGAATCGCAAGATACTGGAATCAGATATGGCAATTGAGACCAAAGGGCACAGCGCGATTTCTGCATTCATGCAAGTGATGCCGTCACGCAGATTGCAGGGCCTTATTCTTGGTGTCTCGTTCGCGGCTGGAATTACGCTTGGTGCGACAGCGGGCTTTGCCCAGACTGGTACGGACGAAGCACCCGCAACCGAAGAAAATGCACAAAGTCATGATGAACAAGACGTCGCGATGAGCGGTGATGCGACATCGGCTGTGGTCTTTATGTATCATCGCTTTGGCGAAGGCGACTATCCGTCGACCAACATCGCGATGGAACAGTTCACCGCCCATGTCCAGGAGCTGACAAGCGGCCCCTATACCGTGATGGGTGTTCCCCAGATCGTGAGCGCCCTTTCCGATGGCAAGGGGCTGCCAGACCGTACGATCGGTATCACGATTGATGACGCGTATCGCTCTGTCTATGAGAAAGCCTGGCCGGTATTTCGCGAACATGACATGCCTTTCACGGTATTTGTTTCCACCGAACAACTTGATTCCGGCTATGCTAACTACATGACCTGGGACATGGTGCGGGACTTGTCCGAGGCGGGCGTGACCATTGGTGGTCACAGCCAGCACCATTCACATCTGCCGGATCTTGATATCGAACAGGTCAAGGCAGAGCTTGCTCATTCGGCCAAGCGGTTCGAGGAAGAACTGGGCTATGTGCCTGAAATCTTTGCCTATCCCTATGGCGAAGCCAATTCAGAGGTCATCGCGGCGGTTAAAGAAGCCGGCTACCGCGCATCCTTTGGGCAGCAAAGCGGTGCGATGCATACCGGATCGGATTTCATGTATCTGCCGCGCTTTGCACTGAACGAACATTACGGGGCAATGGACCGGTTTAATCTGGCGGCGAATTCCCTGCCGCTTGTGGTCAGCGATGTTACGCCAAGTGATTACACCCTGACCCGTAATCCGCCAGCCTTTGGGTTTACGCTGGCGGAACCGGCCCCGTCGATGAATTGTTATCCGTCCGAAGGTGAACCCACCATGTCCCGGCTTGGTGAAGAGCGGGTTGAAATCCGCCTTGATGGCCCGGTTTCAAGCGGGCGTTGGCGGATCAATTGCACCGCCATGGGGGCGGAGTCACGGTGGCGCTGGTTCGGGATGCTTTACACCGTTCCATAAGAACTGGACGGGTGCTGGAAAATCCCATGACTGACCATGGCCCGTGAAATCATAACTAAGTCAACGCCATGTCCGGATATCGGGCATGGCGTTTTTCGAAGATTGCGGCGGGCTTTATTGGGTTCTTGCGTGCGCTTGGGGGACAATGTAGGTTAACCACACTTCTTAACCGTAATTAATTGGTAATCACAGTGTCGGGTGACTTAAATCGAAAAACTGTCCTGCTGATCATCTCGGGCGGCATTGCCGCCTATAAGGTGCTTGAGGTGATCCGTCGGCTGCGTGATCGCGGTGTAAATATCCGCGCCATCCTGACCAAGGGCGGGGCAGAATTTGTTACACCGCTTTCGGTCGCGGCACTGACCGAAAACAAGGTTTATCAGGATTTGTTTTCCCTGACCGATGAAGCCGAAATGGGCCATATCCGCCTTTCGCGTGAGGCTGATCTTGTTCTGGTCGCCCCGGCAAGTGCCGATATTCTGGCCAAGATGGCCACCGGACAGGCCGGTGATCTGGCGACCACGGCCCTTTTGGCGACGGACAAGCCGGTGATGATTGCACCGGCAATGAATGTCGAGATGTGGAACCACCCGGCGACACAAGCCAATATCGCAACCCTTGAAAGCCGCGGTGTACTTCGCGTTGGCCCGTCATCTGGTGACCTGGCCTGTGGTGAATTCGGATCGGGCCGTTTGGCCGAACCGGCCGAGATCATCGCAAGCGTGGTTGATTTCCTTGCGGCGCAGGACGCGCCCAAGCCGCTTTCGGGAAAAAAGGCGGTCGTGACCAGCGGCCCGACCCATGAGCCGATTGATCCGGTGCGCTATATCGCCAACCGTTCTTCGGGCAAGCAGGGGCACGCGATTGCCGAGGCATTGGCACAGGCGGGGGCTGATGTGACGCTGGTGAGTGGCCCGGTGACCCTGCCCGATCCCGCTGGCGTGAAGGTCGTGCACATCGAAACCGCGCGCGAGATGCTGGGTGCCGTGCAGGCCGCCCTTCCCGCCGATATCGCGGTTTGTGCTGCTGCGGTGGCCGATTGGCGAACCGCTGATGAAGCGGGTCAGAAGCTTAAGAAAGACGGGTCGGGGGTGATCCCGGACCTGAAGCTTTCGGAAAATCCCGACATTCTGGCGACCATCAGCAAGGCCGGGCCGCTGCGCCCGGGACTTGTCATTGGATTTGCCGCCGAAACCGAAAATGTCACCGCCCATGCGCGCGCCAAACGCTTGCGCAAGGGTTGCGACTGGATTTTGGCCAATGATGTGGCGGCCTCAACCGGGACCTTTGGCGGGGATGATAACGAGATTTGCCTGATTTCAGGCGCGGATGAAACGGCTGATGAATGCTGGGAACGCCAAAGCAAAACCGGGGTTGCCCGTGCATTAAGTGCGCGCATCATCAAACACTTTTCCTGACGGGCGTGGCCCATACCATGGTCCGGACGGCAAACAACAGACAAGACCGGCAGCTGACCCTGCCGGGAGAAGACAAGGATAAAGGATGTCGCTTTTAAGCGTTGATTTAAAACAGCTTCCCCACGGGGCAGATTTGCCATTGCCGGAATACGCAACCGCGCAGTCGGCAGCCGTTGATTTGCAGGCCGCAATTGAAGGGACGCTGGTTCTGGAACCGGGCAAGCGTGCCATGGTTGAAACCGGCATTGCGATTGCCCTGCCCGCCGGATTTGAAGCACAGGTCCGCCCCAGATCGGGCCTTGCGGCGAAAAACGGGGTTACGGTTCTGAACAGTCCGGGCACGATTGACGCCGATTATCGCGGCGAGATCAAAGTTATCCTGATCAATCATGGTGACGAAGCCTTTGAAATCGAGCGCGGCATGCGCATTGCCCAGCTGGTCGTCGCACCGGTGACGCAGGTGCAGTGGCACGCCGTAGAAGACTTGAATGAAACTGCGCGCGGTGCGGGTGGTTTCGGTTCGACCGGAACAGCAAGCCCGGCCAGATAGGCCGGTGAAACAGTGCTGGTCAATCAGGTTTGACGCTATCTGGTTGTGTCGTCTGGGGGGATGGCAGAACCGCAAGGGGAGTTGAGTGAAAAGATGCTAAAGCTTTCTAAGAAGATGCTGTTTGCGATCGAGGCGGTCGTGGATATTGCCTATAACGCGGCGGGTGAACCGGTGCAGAGCCGGGATATCACTGCGCGTCAGGGCATTCCGAAACGCTATCTTGAACAGACCCTGCAGCAATTGGTGCGCGCAGACATCCTGGTCGGCGTGCGGGGCCCGCGCGGGGGCTATCGTCTGGCGCGTGAACGCCGTCGCATTACGCTGGCCGATATCGTGTCGGTGATCCGGTCGATGGAAACATCCGATGACCCGATCGAGGATCCGGCAGGATCGCCACTGGGCAAGGAAGTCGTCCGTCCGCTGTGGCGGGAATTGCAGGACGAAATGATGAAGCAGCTTGAAAAGATCACGGTCGAAGACCTGTGCAATCGCGCGCGTGATGCGGGTCTGCGCAGCGGGATTGAAGAGTCCCCTGATTTCATCATTTGATCTTATCGGGGTGCAGCGGTTTGGTGTATCGTCATTCAACAAGAAACTGCTGCTATTGAGGATAAAACTACAAGTCTATGGAACGTTGCCGGGCACCGGGCATGTAAAAATTTCTTCTATCCATTTGACCTGGATGAATAGCGAGATAAATACATGTGAAACATGTGCTTGATGGCAAAAATACAGAAACGTGCGAGGAAAACATGACTGAGTTTCGCGGCAAGATTTACGACAGCATCATCGACACCATTGGCGCAACGCCGCTGGTACGTCTTTCGCGCCTGGCAGAGGCCGAAGGTGTCAAAGCCGACCTGATCGGCAAGCTTGAATTCTTTAATCCGCTGGCCTCGGTCAAGGACCGTATCGGCCTTGCGATGATCGAAAATGCCGAGAAATCGGGCAAGCTTAAGCCGGGTGCAACCCTGGTGGAGCCGACCTCGGGCAATACCGGTATTGCGCTGGCTTTCGTCGCAGCGGCAAAGGGATACAAGCTGATCCTGACCATGCCGGAAAGCATGTCGCTGGAACGTCGCAAGATGCTGATGCTTCTGGGCGCGCAGATTGATCTGACCCCGGCAGCCAAGGGCATGAAGGGTGCGGTTGCCCGTGCCGAGGAATTGGTTTCC
This sequence comes from Thalassospira sp. UBA848, assembly GCF_002295455.1. Classification (NCBI taxonomy): domain Bacteria; kingdom Pseudomonadati; phylum Pseudomonadota; class Alphaproteobacteria; order Rhodospirillales; family Thalassospiraceae; genus Thalassospira; species Thalassospira sp. UBA848. Next base: position 15,498 of record NZ_DBGS01000038.1, read on the forward strand.
GAAATTGACGGTGCCGTCATGCTTCAGCAGTTTGACAACCCGGCCAACCCGGAAATTCACCGTAACACCACGGCCGAGGAAATCATCAAGGATACCGCTGGCAAGGTAGATATCTTTGTTTCCGGTGTTGGTACCGGCGGGACCCTGACCGGGGTTGGTGAGGTGCTGAAAAAGCACAACCCGAACATCCAGATCGTTGCGGTCGAACCGGAAGACAGCCCGGTTATTTCCGGTGGCGCACCGGGCCCGCACAAAATTCAGGGCATTGGCGCCGGGTTCATTCCGGGCAACCTGAATACTGATGTGATCGACACCGTGATGACCATCGGCAATGAAACGGCCTTTGCCACCGCACGCAAACTGGCCAGCATCGAAGGTCTGCCGACCGGCATTTCATCGGGTGCTGCAGTCGCGGCAGGTATCGAGCTTGGTCAAAAGCCTGAGAACGAAGGCAAGCGCATCGTGGTGATCGTGCCGAGCTTTGCCGAACGGTATCTGTCGACCCCGCTGTTTGAAGGTCTGCAGTAAGCGCCATCCAGTCGAATTCATGATCAAGGGCCCGGTTTCGACCGGGCCTTTTTTCGTACGCATCGCCTGCTTGCCTCTGGATGTCGGGCGTTATGGTCCCAATGTGATAGAGGCAGAAGGGAGCAGTCCATGGCATGTGCGCGACAAATAGACCGTGAAACCGGCGGTGTGAATTGGCTTTGCATCGCGCTGTCAGTGATTATTCTTTTTTGTTTCGGAGTCAAAACATCCAGTGCAGACCATGGAAAACACAATCTGCGCATCCTTGTCGCTGACGATGTGCTGGTTGATTACAAGCGGTTCGTTGATGGGCGTGATCCGCTTGAGATTGAGGTGTTTGACGGCAAACATAGCCGTCGCGACGTTGTCGAGGTTGTCTTGCTTCAGCAGGCATTGCGCCGCGGTGGCTGGCTTGGTGCGTTCGAGCTGCTGCCCGGGGGAAACTATGCCCGCATGATGCATATGCTTGCCAATGGCGAAGCTGACATCACCGGTTCATCGACCTGGCTTCGTGATATTGAACACAAGGCGGATCGCATTGCATCTTCAACGGCGCTTATTCCCGAAGGCCGGTTTGAGGCAGGTTTTTACATGCTTGCGGACAATCCAAATCGGTTAAAGGTCAAGAACCTCAGGGGTATTCGTTTGCTGCGCGCTGCGTCCAATCGTCACTGGATCCCCGATTGGCAAGCGTTGGCCAAGCTTCACCTTGTCGATCTTATTCATGTGCCATCGTGGGAATTGATGGTCCAGTTCGTTGCCGAGGGCCGTGCCGATTTTCTGTTGGCCCCGTTTCAACCCGGCCCGGAGATGGAACTGGTGGTCAATGGGAACAGCTTGTTGCCCATTCCGGACTATAAGATTGCCCTTGATGGCAGTCGCCATTTTGCCGTCACACGCGCCACACCTTACAGTCAGGACCTGTTGGTCGCACTTGATCAGGGGATTGCCGAGCTTGAGCGGATCGGCCGGATCGAACAGGCTTATCGCGAGTCAGGCTTCTTCCACCCGGATGTTACCGACTGGAATATGATCGGTTCAGATGGGTTCGGTCAGTCGCATTTGATGCCTGATCATCTGGCTGACGACCCTGATAATTCCATGCAGAACCAAATCTTTTCCTTGAGCGATATCACCAGCAGGCTATATCCAGAAACAACCGACTTTTAATCCGGCCTGACAGGATAATTTGACCGCGTGAGTGATTTCGAATTCAGCGAAAATGAAGTGCAACGTTATGCCCGCCACATTGTCCTTCGGGAAGTTGGCGGCACGGGGCAGATGAAACTTAAGCGCGGTCGGGTTCTGATCGTGGGCGCGGGCGGGCTTGGCTCGCCGCTTGCCATGTATCTGGCGGCTGCCGGGGTTGGCACGATCGGGATCGTTGATGCCGACACGGTCGAACTTTCCAATCTGCAACGCCAGATCGCACACGGCATGAAGGATATCGGAACGCCCAAGGTCGATAGTGCCAGGGCGACCATGGGTGACATGAACCCCGAAGTGACCGTGCATGCCCATAATACCCGCCTCGATGCATCAAACGTCATGGATCTGATTGCCGATTATGATGTAATTGCCGACGGGTCGGATAACTTCGATACGCGCTTCTTACTCAACGATGCCTGCTATCTGGCCGGCAAAACGCTGGTTTCCGGGGCTGCCCTTCGTTTTGACGGGCAGGTATCGACCTTCAAGGCCCATCTGGGCGCCCCGCATCCCTGTTATCGCTGTATTTATCATGCCCCACCACCCGAAGACGCCATTCCATCCTGTGCACAGGGTGGTGTGTTGGGATCGGTTGTGGGCATGGTCGGCGGTGTTCAGGCGACAGAGGTGCTCAAGGAACTCATGGGCATCGGTGATAGCTTGTCGGGGCATCTTTTGATTATGGATGCGCTTTCGGCATCTTTCCGCAAGATCAAGGTGCCGCGCGATCCGGGCTGCCCGACCTGTTCAGATAACGCCACAATCAAGGACCTGTCTATTCATGAGCACTGAGTCTGATACGCCCAAAAAGCTCTCCTTGGTGGTGTTTTCCGGGACCTATGAAAAAGTTCATTACGCCCTCGTAATGGCATCAGCCGCCTTGGCATCGGGCCGTGACGTGACCTTGTTCTTCACCATGGATGCCAGCCGGGCGCTGTTTGCACCGTCGGGTTGGCGCCATCTGCGCACCGAGGTGGACGGGGCGACGGCGACCTCGATTGATCTCAGTTACTCAACGCGTGGCATTGGCACTTTCGAAGAACTGTTGTCGGCCTGTGCCAGCCTGAATGCCAAGTTTATGGTCTGCGAGATGGGCCTGCGCGCCCTTGGTCTTGAGAACGAGGCAAAACGTGATGACCTGTCGATTGAAACCGGCGGTGTTGTGACATTTCTTAATGATGCCAAGCAAAATGGCGAGATGCTGTTTATCTAGGGATTAACCGTAAAACGGGAACAAGTGCTGTCGGACCAACGTTTTAGGGGTTCCTGAAACCAGACAGGCCCGGACATGCTGACCGACCTTCCCTATTTCGCCACGGCGGAAAAATATTTCGATATTGGTGTGATCGATATGATTGCGCGTCTGGTGGCGGCAACAGTCATCGGCATGCTGATCGGGTTGAACCGTGATGTGAATGGCAAGCCGACCGGCATGCGGACCCTTGCACTTGTGTCATTGGGCGCGGCTGTTGTGGCAGTGGTCGCCGTGCATTTTCAGGATCTGATTGACCATCCAGATGCACTTTCGCGCGTTGTTCAGGGGATTTTGCAAGGTGTTCTGACCGGTATCGGCTTTATCGGCGCTGGCGTGATCCTGCGCCAGCCGCAAAGCATGTCGGTTTCCGGCCTGACCACGGCGGCGACCGTTTGGATTACCGCCGCCCTTGGTATTGCCTGTGCCCTTGCGGCGTGGCACATCGTCGTAATCGCGACTGTCCTGACATTTATTGTCCTGATCGCGCTTAAGCCGATCGAGACACTTCTGGTGCGCTGGGTCGGCGATGGTGACCAGGAAAATGCCGACAACCCCGAACAACAGAAATCAAACACGAATGGCTAATATCGGTTGGTCGCACCAGCACGGTGTTTGAGGCGCGGCTGGTTATTTCGCCATCAGTGGTTTGGCAAGGGCGGTGTCAGAAAAGACGGGATATTTGCTGCGTGCGTTGGGCAACTGATAATGCCACCATTCGTGATCATAATATTCAAACCCTGAACTGACCATGATGCCGAGCAGCAAAAAACGGTTGGCTTCGGCCTGTTTGGAGATCAAATCCGATCCGTGATAGGACCGGATATGCATTTCATCAAACCCTGCCCCCATATCCAGTTCCTTGCCGTTTTGATCAATCAGGGTTAGATCAATGGCCACACCACGACCATGTGGCGATCCGAAATCGGGGTTGGCGACGAAATCGGGGTTGGGTGAATGGTTCCACAGCGCGCGTTGCGCTTCCTGGGGCCGAAACGCATCCAGAATGCGAAGTTTCACCCCCTGACGACGTGCCATGGCAGAGGCCTTTTTGAGGCATTTGGCCGCATCCGCATGAAGATAGCAGGCAGGTCGTGTATAAATCGGTGCCCCGGTGAAATTGCGATCCGTGGCATAGACGATATCAATTTCGACATCATATTCTTGTGGCGTAATTTCGACCAGCGCCATCGCCGGAGGCCCCCTGTTCTTGTCGTTCACCGATTACATAAAGAAGATGCTGACTGGACAGTCGCGCTCATCAGATAGCGCAGACCTTAACGCATCGCAAACCGCATCCGCAAAGACGGAAAAGTCCGGACCGACGATTTTGGCGATTGATACCGCCTCAACGTCGCTGTCGACCGCTGTTTTGATTGATGGCGAAGTGAAGGGCGAGCTTTATGAGGACATGGAACGCGGTCAGGCCGAACATCTGATGGGCTTTATTGCCAAAAGCCTTGAAGTGGCAAAAGTCGATTTTGCCGATCTTGATGGCATCGCCGTAACCGTCGGACCGGGTGCGTTTACCGGTATGCGCATTGGTCTTTCGACCGCGCGTGCCCTTGGTTTGGCACGCAAGATCCCGGTAGTTGGTGTCAGTTCGCTTGAAGCAGTCGTCTATGGCGTGTCCGAGCGTGACCAGCAGGGGCGCAATATCCTTGTTGCGCTTGATAGCAAACGAAACGAGATTTTTGCACAGGCCTTTGACGGCAAAAAACGCCCGCTTAGCACCGCAGAATGTGTGGCGCTGCGCCAAGCCCTTATGATGGCACCCCCGGGGGATACGTTGCTTGCCGGCGATGCGACCCCGCGGCTTTTGACGGCGGCGGCCCATGCCCCCGATGCCTTTTATGATTGTACCGCGCCGGGTCTTCCGCGTGCGGGAAATGTGGCACGGATTGCGGCAGAGCGTTGGGAAAGTGGTGAAAACCTGGCCCCGGTGCCGCTTTACCTGCGTGCGCCAGATGCGCGGCGCATCGAAGATCAGGGACCGCAGAAAAAGAAATGACCCCGCCCAATCCCAGCGATGGCAGCACCGATAGCGACGCCCCGAACATTGAGGTGGTGCCACTTACCGCAGCCTTTGCATCGGTGGCCAGTGCGCTGCATGCCAAGGGGTTTGACGATGCTTGGGATTCGGATGCCATCATCCGGCTTCTCGATGTGCCAGGCGCCTTTGGCATTCTGGCCTATCGCCCCGGCGATACTTCGAAAAACGCCGAAGACCAACCGCTGGGCTTTGTTCTGGTACAGGCTGTTCTGGATGAAGCCGAGATCAATACCATCACGGTTGCCCCGGATGCGCGGCGCATGGGTGTTGGTCGTGCCTTGCTTAAGGCTGTCGAGGAACGTCTGCAACAGGCAGATGTTAACCGCATTTTGCTGGAAGTGGCCGTGGATAACGACGCAGCGATTGCGCTTTATCAGCAACACGGTTTTGCCGAGGTGGGGCGCCGCAAGGGGTATTATGCACGCCAGGGCGGCGACAAAATCGACGCACTGGTTCTTGAACGTTTGCTCTAGAAGATTTTCCGCAACATGGATGTGCAGAGCAAACCACGACAAGAAGTTTGGTTTCCCAACATGGTCTTAGGCAATTTGGAGCGATTTTAATCGGCTATATCCACATAAATAGTGTGGTTTTGAGCGCCAACCTGTTGTAGTGTAAGCCTGCATTGGAACCGGCGGTTTCACGAACCCTTGCGGATTTTGAGCCTGTAGGTTCCGGGTGTATCAGCGATTTCGACCAGTTCGATGACTTCGTCGCCCATCTCGGTTACCGAGCGCGGAACGTTTTTTAACGGTTCACCAGCGCCAAGTGTTACTTCAAGAACCTGACCCGGTGTCATGGTTTCAAGTTTGAGGCGGGTACGTACAAACGTCATCGGGCAGACGTCCGTTGTGATGTCTATTTTCTGGTCCGGGGTCGCGGTGGCCATGCGGTCTCCTGCCTTGATGCGTGACTTTGAAGTAGCGTCCTTCATCGCGGGTGGCAAGTGGGCACTGGAATGCCGATATGATTGTGATTGCGGGTGATTGAAACCGGCGATTTGCATGAAGCGGAATATATCGCGAATTCGACCTTGCGATATGTGGCGGATTTTTCAATATTTAGCCACACGAGATCGACGCCTGAGATACGTCTCGGCTGGGGACAGGTGGAACCGGAAACGGAAACGAGAAACAAGACAATGCTTGCAGAATCAACTATCGAGCAGAAATGCATCGACGCGGGCCTGAAAATGACGGGCCAACGCCGGGTGATTGCCCGTGTGCTCTCTGAGTCCGAAGACCACCCGGACGTCGAACTGGTTTATCGTCGGGCGACCGATATTGATCCGAAGATTTCGATTGCGACCGTATATCGCACCGTCCGCCTGTTTGAAGAGGCCGACATCCTTGAAAAACACGATTTCGGTGATGGTCGCGCCCGTTACGAGGAACTGACCGAAGAACATCACGATCACCTGATCGACATGCGTTCGGGTGACGTGATCGAGTTTTCGAACGAAAAAATCGAAAAGCTTCAGGAAGAGATCGCCAACGAGCTGGGCTTCCGTCTGGTTGGTCATCGTCTTGAGCTTTATGGTGTTCCTTTGAAAGATGGCAAGTAAATCTGCCCTTCAACCGAACGCTGGACTTAAGGTTTTCAAGGCCACTTGCTGAAACAGGCAAGTGGCCTTCATATATCTGTTACCTGTTCTTCACAAAGCCTTCACTCGCTCTTCACCCAATTCTTGCGCAAAATCCGTGCAGTTGAACGAAAGGGTGTTGTCATGCGTGACGAAAAAAAGCTTCAGCGGCTTGAGGTACGACTCGCCGAGAATCAGGATGAAATTCTCGCCAGCCAGAAGCTTCGCTATAAAGTGTTCTATGAAGAACGCGGCGCCATACCAAGCGACGAAATGGCCGCCGAAAAGCGCGATTTCGATCACTACGATCCGCTCTGCGACCATCTTCTTGTTCTTGACCATACTCGTGGTGCCGGTGCTGATGCGGTGGTCGGGACCTATCGTTTGCTGCGCCAGTCGGTTGCCAATGAACATGGCGGCTTTTACAGCGCGGACGAGTACCACATCGAAACCATGCTTAATGCGGTAAAGGAAACCGGCGAGATCATGGAACTGGGGCGTTCCTGTGTTGAGGCCGAATACCGCACCATGCCGACCTTGCAGCTTCTGTGGCAGGGGATCGCGGCATACGTTTTCAAATACGACATCAAACTGATGTTTGGCTGTGCATCCTTTCACGGGACGGACCCGGATGCCTTCAAGGATGTTCTGACCTATCTGCATCACAATCACCTTGCACCCGAAGACATGCGCCCGCGTGCGATCGCCGATCGCTACGAGCCGATGATGCGCGCCGAGATCGATGGCATCGATCAGCGCCAGGCATTGCGTGACTTACCACCGCTTATCAAAGGCTATCTGCGGCTGGGTGGTTTTGTTGGTGACGGGGCGGTGATTGATCATCAGTTCAACACCACGGATATCTTCATCGTGTTGCCGACCGAAAAGGTGACGGATCGCTATTACAAGCATTACGAACGCACCGCGAGGGTATCGTGAACTGCTATGTGTGTGCTGCCATCCGCCTGATGGCTTATGTGCTTCTGACACTGGTGTTGTTGCCGGTTCAGATGGTCGCAATTGCCGCGAGATTGAAGCTGGCTGATGAATTGCCGCGTTTCTATCACGCCCTGTGTCTGCGCATTTTGCATATCGAGGTCCGGGTTTCGGGCGTCGATATGATGGATGGTCCGGGGGTCATCGTGGCCAACCACGCATCCTATCTTGATATCCCGGTGCTCGGTGCCTTGACCCGTGGCAGTTTCATTGCCAAGACCGAAGTTGCTGACTGGCCTGTCTTTGGGTTGCTTGCCAAACTTTCGCGCACCACCTTTATCGAACGCCGTGCCGCGCGTTCACGCGAACAGAATGATCAACTGAGCCAGCGTTTGGGTGATGGCGACAAGCTGATCCTGTTCCCGGAAGGCACAAGCAACGATGGCAACCGTGTGTTGCCGTTCAAATCGACTTTGTTTGCGTCGGCTGAACGGGTGATGCCCGATGGATCGCCGGTGCGCTTCCAGCCGATTTCGATTGCCGCCACCCGTCTTGACGGGGCGCCGATTGGCCGCGATTTGCGGGCATTTTATTCCTGGTACGGGGATATGGACTTGGCCCCGCATTTGTGGCAGTTTCTCGCGCTCGGCAAGGTGACGGTGGAGATTGTTGTCCATCCGCCCGTGACGCTGGCAGACGCAGCCGGATCACGCAAGGAGCTTGCCCGGATGTGTGAAGCCCGCGTTGCCCAGGGACATCAGGCAGCTTTGCGTGGCCTGCATCAGGGTGTGCCGGTTCAGTTGATTGACAGCGATCTGTCCGGTGAGCTTATTGGCAGTTCGCCGCTTGCGATCATTTCGGAAGATTTTCGACTGTTTGGCCCGGATCGACAGTTCGGCTCCTGATCGTTTTGCCGTATAATGCACCGGTTGATGTGAAATTCGGTTTCACCTGACCGGGTTTTCAGATAACGAGATGTCCGACGGGTTCCAATCACCGATTGTACGGAACCCAGGCGCGGTGTGAGCGATCACACCGCTTTTCGGCGTTTTGAAAAAGCGAAACGGATCTGGCGTGACGGAAGCGAAGAAACTTTTTGTAAAAACCTATGGCTGTCAGATGAATGTCTATGACAGTCAGCGCATGCAGGATGTTCTGGCGCCACTGGGTTACCAGTCGGTCGACAGCGCCGAGGGGGCCGATATGGTCATCCTTAATACATGCCATATTCGAGAAAAGGCCGCCGAAAAGGTGTTTTCGGATCTGGGGCGCGTGCGCAAGCACAAGGAAGCCAAGGAAGCCAGTGGCGGCGACAAGATGATCGTTGCGGTGGCGGGCTGTGTTGCGCAGGCCGAAGGTGCCGAACTGATGAAGCGCGAACCCATGGTCGACATGGTGTTTGGCCCGCAGACCTATCATCGTCTGCCGGAAATGGTTGCGCGCGCCAATCGCGCAGTTGGCCGCAATCGCATCGTCGATACCGATTTTCCGGCCGAGGAAAAGTTTGATCATCTGCCAGAGCAGGTTTCAAAACAGGGCTATTCCGCATTTCTGGCCATTCAGGAAGGCTGCGACAAGTTCTGCACTTTCTGTGTGGTGCCTTATACCCGCGGTGCGGAATATTCCCGCCCCGGTGCGGATGTTATTCGCGAAGCCAAGCAACTTGTCGCACAGGGCACGCGTGAGCTGACCCTTTTGGGGCAGAATGTGAATGCCTATCACGGCGAAGCCCCCAATGGCGGGGAATGGACACTTGGCCGGTTGTTGCGCGAGCTGGCTGAAATCGACGGGCTGGATCGCATTCGTTACACCACGTCACATCCGCGCGATGTCGATGAGGACCTGATTTCTGCCCATCGCGATATCAAGAAACTGATGCCGTTCCTGCATTTGCCGGTACAGGCCGGGGGTGACCGTGTTTTGCAGGCGATGAACCGCAAGCATACCAATGCGGACTATCGCGACATTGCCAAACGCTTGAAGGATGCCTGCCCCGACCTTGCGTTGTCATCGGACTTTATCGTCGGATTCCCCGGTGAATCGGACAAGGATTTCGAAGACACCATGGAAATCGTGCGCGACATCACGTTCATTCAGGCCTTTAGCTTTAAATACAGTCCGCGCCCGGGTACCCCGGCATCGGCAATGGAATTGCAGGTGCCTGAAAAGGTCAAAACCGAACGGATCATGCGTTTGCAGGCACTGCTGGCCGAACAGCAATTGACCTTCAACCAGAACAGTGTCGGTAAGGAAATGGATGTTCTGCTGGAACGTCACGGCAAATATGAAGGCCAGCTGGTGGGCAAAAGCCCCTATATGCAGCCAGTCCATGTCAGCGGGTTGCCGGAATCGGCACTTGGACAGATCGTGCGCTTGAAAATCACCGAGGCGCTGCCTAATTCCCTTGGCGGCGAACTGGTCGACGCCACCCAAAGCGACCAGAAATCTGAAAGGAACGTTGCGTGAGCGGCACCCCCACGAAAAGCAAGACCAACACCAAGACCAAACATGCCCCCAAGGATTCCGATCAGATCGAGTTTCAGGACAATGCGCTTGCGCAGGTTTTGTACGGCCCGCAGGCCGAGAACCTGACGCGCCTGTCCGAGCGTACCGGGGTTCAGGTTTCAAGCCGTGGGCTGGTTGTGATGCTGGCCGGTGATCCGGCCAAGGTTGCACAGGTCAAAAAGGTGCTGTCCCAGCTTTATGCGCGTCTGCGTGATAAGGAAATAGATAATATCGATGTCGAAACGGTTGACGGTGCTGTGCGCCTGTCCGAACCGGACGACGCCGATCCGTGGAGCGGCCAGACCAAGGACATGTTTGGCGGTTCGCGCCTGACCATCCAGACCAAGAAGCGCCGTATCTCGCCGCGTTCCAAACGTCAGAAAGACTATGTCGAGGCGATCCTTGATAACGAGCTGATCTTTGGCATTGGCCCGGCCGGTACCGGCAAGACGTATCTTGCAGTTGCCATGGCCGTACAGGCCTTCATTCTGGGGCAGGTGGATCGCATCATCCTGTCACGCCCCGCGGTCGAGGCCGGTGAGCGCCTTGGGTTCCTGCCGGGTGATCTGAAAGACAAGGTCGATCCGTATCTGCGCCCGCTATATGACGCTTTGCATGACACGCTTCCGGGCGATGTCGTGATAAAACGCATGGAAAGCGGCGAAATCGAAGTTGCCCCGCTGGCCTTTATGCGTGGTCGGACGCTTTCGCATGCCTTTGTCATTCTTGATGAAGCCCAAAACACCACGCCCATGCAGATGAAAATGTTCCTGACCCGTCTGGGTGAAGGGTCACGCATGGTGGTGACGGGTGACATGACCCAGATTGATTTGCCCGATGGCACCAAATCCGGGTTGCGTGATGCACTTGAAACCATTGGTGATGTCAAAGGCGTTGCCACGGTCAAGTTTGATCAGCGCGACGTCGTGCGCCATCACCTTGTGACCAAGATCGTGCAGGCCTATGACGCGGCCGATGCCCTGCGTGACCGCCTGAAAAAAGGCTATCGCGGCGAAAAGGATGGCATTGGCAAGGGTGCGGACGATGACAGCACCGCTTGAGCTTGAGCTTGAAGTCGAGGCGGGTGATTGGCAACGCGATGAAATTGCCGCGATCGAGGCTGCTGTGATTGCCGCCCTTGATGGTGCGCTTGGCGATGGTGCCCTTTGGGATGATAACGCGGTTCCGACGGATGGTACGCAAGACGAAGGTGACGGTGCGTCGCTTTTGTCTGTCGCGCCAGTGATCGAACTTGGGGTACGGCTTTCTGATGATGCATCGGTTCGGATACTGAACCGGGATTACCGGGAAAAAGACAAGCCGACCAATGTGTTGTCCTTTGCTGCCCTTGAAAGTGCCGAGGATGCCGAGGCCTTTATGATGGCGCCTGATATGCCCCTGATGCTGGGCGATATCGTGATTGCGCGCGAAACCTGTGCCCGTGAAGCCATCGACCAGCAAAAGACCTTGAAAAATCATCTGGTTCATCTTGCGGTTCATGGCACGCTACATCTTGTCGGCTACGATCATATGGTTGATGATGAAGCCGAAGAGATGGAAGAACTTGAACGTCAAATTCTTGCCGGTCTTGGGATTGATGATCCCTACGCGCCGATTGAAGATGAACCCAACTAGACCCTGATCCACTAACCGGTTTGTTTGAACAAAAGGATGTCGAAACCGACCCATGAACGACTCTAGTCAACACGACGACGACCACGAGAGTATGCGCCCTCGCACTGGCGAGGATACAATTCAGGACGCCGAAAATGGCTCCTTATGGGACAATGTGGCCTCTGCATTGGGGCTGAAGCGTGGCAAGTCACGCAATGGCGAAGCATCGCTTTCTGATACGCTCGAAGAACTTGCCGAGCGGACCGAGGAAGACGACGAGCCGGTCTCGCTGCACGAACGTTCCCTTTTTGAAAACATTATTGCCCTGCGTGACATGACGGCAGAAGACGTCATGATCCCGCGTGCCGATATTGTGGCTGTGCCCAAGAATATCGAATTGCAGGAACTGGTCGAGGTGATGGTCAAGAAGGCCCATTCACGTCTGCCGGTTTATGGCGATACGCTTGATGACATTGCCGGCATGGTTCATATCAAGGACGTGCTGGGCTGTGTTGCGGCTGGTCGTGAATTCAGCCTGCAATCATTGCTGCGCCGGGTATTGTTCGTGTCGCCCGCCATTCGGGTGCTTGATCTACTGTCGGAAATGCGATTGTCGCGCACGCATATGGCGCTGGTGGTTGACGAGTTCGGCGGCATTGACGGCCTGATCACGATCGAGGATCTGGTTGAGGAAATTGTCGGTGAAATCGATGACGAACATGACATCGACCAGACACCGAAACTGATCCGTCTTTCGGACGGTTGCTATATTGCTGATGCCCGCTTTGAGGTCGAGGACCTTGAAGAAAAGCTGTCCTTTGGCTTGCTGGACGAGGACGAGGATGAAGACATCGATACGCTTGGCGGTCTTGTCTTTTCGCTTGCCGGGCGTGTTCCGGCCCGCGGCGAGTTGATCGAACATCCCAGCGGCATTCAGTTTGAAGTCCTTGATGCCGATCCACGGCGCATCCGTCGCCTGCGGATCCATATGGTACGCCGCGATGAGGATCAAACCCCTGCCGTGGCGGCAGAAACGCAGGAAAAAACGGATGATTGAAGCCATGGCGCGCCGACTTGCCGGTCTTTCAGGCTGGCGCAGGCGGTTTGTCTGGTTGTTATCCGGGGCAGTGGCAGTTTTGGCTCTGCCCCCCTTCTTCGTGATTCCGGTTCTGCCGGTGTGCTTCGCGGTTCTGCTCTGGAGCCTTGAGGGCGTTCGCTGCAACAAGGGCGCGCTTTCTGCCGGATGGTGGTTTGGCACCGGCCATTTTGCGGCAGGCTTTTACTGGGTCAGTCATGCCTTTCTGGTTCAGCCCGAAATTTATGGCTGGATGATCCCGTTTGCCCTGCTTGGACTTGGTGGCGGACTTGCAATTTTCCCCATGTTGGCAGTCTGGGCAAGCTGGCGTCTGGGCAATGGTCTTGTGCGGCGTGCGATACTGCTCGCGGTGTTTTGGGCCATTGTGGAATATTTACGCGGTCATTTGCTGACCGGTTTTCCCTGGAACCTTTTGGGGCATGTTTGGGCGATTGATGCCGCACCGATGCAATTTGCCTCGGTCGTCGGGATCTATGGTCTGTCCTTTGTTACCGCACTATTTGCAACCTTGCCTGCAGCTTTTGTTGCCGGGAAACGCGGTAAGTTGGCGGCAATTGGCGGTGTGATGATTGCGGTCGCACTGTGGGGTGGCGGCGCGGTACGCCTGATGATGGCGGGTCCTGACACATCGGATGTTGTAATATCCGACCTGCCGGCAGATGTGCCCATCTTGCAGATTGTGCAGCCCAATATCCCTCAGCGTGACAAATGGCGTCCTGAACTGCAAAACCAGCATTTTTCCTTGCTGCTGGAAATGTCACGTCGCCCCGAAGACCTGCGGCCCGATCAAAAGCGCATTGTTATCTGGCCTGAAACAGCTGCGACCTTTTTTGTCGAAACCCAGACGCAGGCGCGCATGGAAATGGCAGAAGTTCTTGGGCCCGATGATATCCTGATCACCGGGGCGCCGCGGACCTATCCGCGCGACACCGATGCGTACAAAGTTTGGAACGCCATTCAGGTCATTGATGCCAGCGGGTCTATTGTTGCCAACTTTGACAAGTTTCATCTGGTGCCGTTCGGGGAATATGTGCCGTTCCGTTCTATTTTGCCCTTCCCGAAGTTGACGGAAGGACGGACTGATTTTTCGTCCGGACCGGGCCCCCAAACGCTTTCGGTTAGCGGAATCCCGAGCTTTTCACCGCTGATTTGTTACGAAGTGATCTTCCCCGGTGCGGTTATTGATGACGCCAAGCAGCCCGACTGGTTGTTAAATGTGACCAATGACGGGTGGTTTGGCCGCAGCGCAGGCCCATATCAACATATGGCGGCAGCCCGATTCAGGACTGTTGAGGAAGGGCGTCCGTTAGTCAGGGCGGCCTATACGGGAGTATCGGTAGTGTTCGATTCCTACGGGCGCAAGGTTGCAAGCCTGTCCTTAGGGGAGAGGGCTACCCTTTTGCACCCCCTTTTGAGTGATAAAAACCATACAACAGTATATTATTTGTGGCGTGACTTTCTATTTTACGGTATTGTGACCTTCTTCGCCGTTCTCGCTATGGGATATAAACGCCGATTAAAATCCCTCTAGACGGCTGACAAAATTGCCGAACCGTCCGGAAATTGTCCCACAAAAACACGGATGGGTAGGTCGGAGTGAGAGAAGGAACTACCTTAAATGTCGCCTAGGGAAGAAAGTACGATGGTAAAGAACACACGTGGACGTGGTCGTGGCCGGACCGCAAGCGGCGCCCCGAATCCTGTGGATATTCACGTTGGCGCACGTGTTCGCCTGCGCAGAACGCTCCTTGGTATGAGTCAGGAAAAGCTGGGTGAGGCGATTGGCCTGACATTCCAGCAAGTGCAGAAATATGAACGGGGTGCCAACCGTGTTGGTGCGTCGCGTTTGTACGATCTGTCACGCGTTCTTGACGTGCCTGTATCATTCTTCTTCGACGATATGCCTGACGAGGTTTCCTCGAAATCGGTGCATGAACGTCGCGAAATGTCGGAAAGCCCGGATCCGTTCGACAACGACCCGATGAACCGTCGTGAAACGCTTGAACTGGTGCGTGCCTACTACCGGATCACCGATCCGAACCAGCGCAAGAAAATTTTTGAGCTCGTTAAATCAATGGGCGCGTTGCAGAGCACTGATTCCGATCAGAAATAATCGGTTTGACCGATAGATATTTGTCGAAAGGCGTGGTTCGCAAATTGTGAATCACGCCTTTGTCTGTTCGGTACAGTTGCCGTTGGTCAGGCGTTTGTCGGATTACCGTTTTGCGGCAATGATGCTTGACCTTCACATAGCGATAAGGCACAACCGACAGGACAGTTCGACCCAGAACTGACCAATGTGGACGGATTTGGACCGCTTGCCACCACACAAAAAAAGGCTAAGTGGGCGCTATCGATACAGCCCTGTATCGGGAGCCCTCCGGTCCAGTTTTGGAAACCCATTACCGGAGAAGGTCTTATATGTCTCTTTCCGATTATCTATTTACCAGTGAATCCGTCTCGGAAGGTCATCCGGACAAAGTCTGTGACCGCATTTCCGATTCCATCGTTGATGCCTTTCTTTCTGCGGATGAAGATTCGCGCGTTGCCGTTGAAACGCTTGCAACCACCAACCGTGTGGTTCTGGCGGGTGAAGTTCGTGGCCCAGAAAGCGTGACCACAGAGGTCATGATCGAAAAGGCCCGTCAGGCAATCCGTGACATTGGCTACGAGCAGGAAGGCTTCCACTGGAAGACGGCCCAGATCGACTGCCATGTGCATGAACAGTCTGTTGATATTGCTCAGGGTGTTGATTCTGCTGGTGAAAAAGACCTTGGCGCTGGTGACCAGGGGATCATGTTTGGTTACGCTTGTAACGAAACAGATGAACTGATGCCGGCACCGATCCAGTTTTCGCATCGTATCCTGCGTGCCATGGCAGCTGACCGTCACTCGGGCAAAGCCCCGCAGTTCGGCCCGGATGCCAAAAGCCAGGTAACCCTGCGCTATGCTGGGGGCAAGCCGGTTGCAGCGACCTCTGTGGTTGTTTCGACCCAGCATGCCGAAGGCCTGACTCAGGACGCTGTTCGCGAACTGGTTCTGCCCTATGTCGAATCGGCCCTTCCGGAAGGTTGGATGCCGCCTGCTGATGAAATCTATATCAACCCGACGGGTCGCTTTGTGATTGGTGGTCCTGACGGTGATGCCGGCCTTACCGGCCGTAAGATCATCGTTGATACCTATGGTGGCGCTGCACCGCATGGCGGTGGTGCGTTCTCGGGCAAGGACCCGACCAAGGTTGACCGTTCGGCGGCTTATGCTGCGCGTTATCTTGCGAAAAACGTCGTTGCAGCAGGTCTTGCAGAAAAATGCACCATTCAGCTGGCCTATGCGATTGGCGTGTCCAAGCCGCTGGCACTTTATGTCAACAACCACGACACCGGTAATGTTGATGAGCTGAAGCTGGGTGACGTTCTGCGTCAGCTGATGGATCTCAGCCCGCGTGGCATCCGCGAGCATCTGTCGCTGTGCCGCCCGATCTACACGCCGTCTTCTGCTTATGGTCACTTTGGCCGTCAGCCGACCGACGATGGTGGCTTCTCCTGGGAGCGCACCGATCTGGTTGGCGAACTGAAATCGGCATTCGGTGCCTGATTGGCAGAAAGCGCGTTGAAAAGTGCGATTTGCCAAAATCGCATGACGTGATAAGAGGCGGGCGGCCCGAGTTTTCCGGGCCGCCCGTTTTGATTTTCTGACGACCCGAACCTTCATTCCGACCCTGATCAACAGAAACGACCATGCGCAACAAAGACCGTCCGATCCCGACCGCTGATCGTCCAAACTTCTATGGCCGTCGCGGCAGCCGTCCGCTCAAGGATTCTCGCAAGGCCCTTGTGGATGCGATGTTGCCTGAAATTGGTATCACCTATCCGGATGAAGCCGGGGTCGACCCGAACAGCTATTTTGGTGCAAAGCCCAAACAGCTCTGGCTGGAAATCGGTTTTGGCGGTGGAGAGCATCTGGCCGGCCAGGCCGAAGCAAACCCGGATGTCGGAATTATCGGTGCAGAACCGTTTATGGACGGGGTTGGCAGCCTGCTGCGCCATCTTGATGAGCGAAAACTATCCAATGTACTCGTGGTTGCCGATGATTCGCGCCCGCTGCTTTATAAGCTGGTGGATGCCTGTTTTGACCGGGCCTTTTTGCTGTTTCCCGATCCGTGGCCCAAGAAACGCCATGCCGAGCGTCGCTTTATCGGCCCGAAAAATCTGGCGTTGCTCGCACGTCTTCTGAAAGATGGTGCTGAGTTCCGGGTTGCCAGCGATGATATGCAGTATATTTCCTGGACCTTGCAGCATATGCATAACCATCCGGATTTCGAATGGCTGGCAGAGAGCCCCGATGACTGGCGCACGCCGCCGTCCGACTGGGTGCGGACCCGTTATGAGCAAAAGGCGCTGCGTCAGGGAAAAAAGTGCAACTATCTGCGATTCCGTCGCAAACCACGCCAATCCTAAGTCGCGCTTGGTCAGGCGGGTAGCGACCCTGTGTCGGGAGTCGCTGTGTCTGATGCATGGTGCCATGGTGCTTGCGTGTCTGGACAGATTACGGCGGATCAGGGCAGGGCTGCGTTTGCAGCATGTCGCCGGGCACAGACTTTATTCTTTGATGAAAAATGGCCAGATCGGCGTTCCGTCGGATCTGTAAGATAACTGTGCCGAAAACAGTGTCCTGTGGCAGGGTTCCCGGTATTGGAAAAGGCAGGCAGTGCAAGCATTTGCGGGGGTGGCCGCGTTTAAGGCCGTTTGATTGAATATCGTTGCTGTATCTGGTCGCAGATCGGCGAGGTTGCCCGGTTTGCCGATATGCCCGGAAATCCTTGGGTTGAATGGCGTTGTGTGCCGGTATCCTGACTTGATTTCTGCGCAAACCGGCTGTATAAAGCCGCCAAGCTTTTTGTAAATTCTGACAAAGAGTGGGCCCCGCGCCCGCTCTTTTGTGCTTTTTGGGGTATGGCATCGCTTTATGGCTGAGCTGATTGGACAACAGTTAAAAGACCCGTTGATGGCGAAAATCGTAGAGATTATCGAGCCGTCAATCAACGCGCTGGGCTTTGAGCTGGTTCGGGTTTCGATGACCGGGCAGGACCACAATATCCTGCAGATCATGGCAGATCGACCGGACGCCACAGGCAGCATCAATGTCGAAGATTGCGCCGAGATCAGCCGTACAGTTTCCGCCCTGATGGATGTCGAGGATCCGATTTCGGGTGCCTATCACCTTGAAGTCAGTTCCCCGGGTATCGACCGCCCGCTGACCCGCGCCACACATTTTGATGTGTGGAAGGGATTTGAGGCAAAGGTCGAACTGGTGATGGCCGTGAATGGTCGTCGCCGTTTCAGCGGTGTGCTGGATGGGATTGAAGATAATGCGGTCGCTCTGATTGTGGATGGCGAACGTGTCTTGTTGCCGTTGGCCGATATCGCAAAAGCGAAATTGGTGCTGACAGATGAATTGATCGCGCACGTCACCGGTAATCGCCGGACTGACGAAAACGCAGAATAGAGGTTGGATATGGAAGCAACTTCGGGAATGCCGCGGCCGGAACTTTTGCAGGTCGCAGATGCCGTTGCCCGTGAAAAGGGCATTGATCGTGACGAGGTTCTCGGTGCGATGGAACAGGCCATTCAAAAGGCCGGTCGTTCCAGATATGGCCATGAGCATGACATTCGTGCCCATATTGACCGTAAAACCGGCGAAATCAAACTCGCCCGTTACATCGAGGTCACTGATGAAATCGAAAACGATTTCACCCAGATGTCACTTGAGCAGGCACGCATCCGTGACGAGAACATCAATCTTGGTGAATTCCTGGTTGATCCGCTTCCGCCGATCGATTTTGGCCGTATCGCTGCCCAGACCGCAAAACAGGTC
Organism: Thalassospira sp. UBA848; assembly: GCF_002295455.1. Lineage (NCBI taxonomy): Bacteria > Pseudomonadati > Pseudomonadota > Alphaproteobacteria > Rhodospirillales > Thalassospiraceae > Thalassospira > Thalassospira sp. UBA848. The sequence continues at coordinate 34,147 of NZ_DBGS01000038.1, forward strand.
ATCGTGCAGAAAGTGCGCGACGCAGAGCGCGAACGCCAGTTCGAGGAATACAAGGACCGTGCAGACGAAGTCATCAACGGCGTCGTCAAGCGTGTCGAATTTGGCAATGTTCTTGTCGATATCGGTCGTGCCGAAGCCATTCTGCGCCGTGAAGAACTGATCCCGCGCGAAACCGTGCGTCAGGGTGACCGGGTACGTGCCCTGATCCTTGATGTTCGTCGTGAACAGCGTGGACCGCAGATCTTCCTGTCGCGTACCCACCCGACCTTCATGGCAAAACTGTTTGCCCAGGAAGTGCCGGAAATCTACGACGGCATCATCGAGATCAAGTCGGTTGCCCGTGATCCGGGTTCGCGCGCGAAAATCTCGGTTCTGTCCTCGGACAACTCGATTGACCCGGTCGGTGCCTGTGTCGGTATGCGCGGTTCGCGCGTACAGGCCGTTGTTGCCGAACTTCAGGGTGAGAAAATCGACATCATCCAGTGGTCGGAAGACCCTGCGACCTTTGTTGTGAATGCTTTGGCCCCGGCCGAAGTCACCAAGGTTGTTATTGATGAAGAAACCAACCGTATCGAAGTTGTCGTTCCGGACGATCAGCTCAGCCTCGCCATTGGCCGTCGTGGTCAGAACGTGCGCCTGGCATCCCAGCTGACCGGTTGGGATATCGACATTCTCACCGAGGAAGACGAAAGCGAACGTCGTCAGGAAGAAGCACGCAAGCGTGCGGAAATGTTCATCAAGGCCCTTGATGTTGACGAAGTGATCGCCCATCTCCTCGTTGCCGAAGGTTTCACCTCGATCGAGGAAGTCGGTTATGTGCCGTTGGCAGAGCTGGCTGAGATCGAAGGGTTCGAAGAAGAAATCGCTGAAGAGTTGCGCAACCGCGCACGCACCTTCCTTTCCGAAGAGGCAGAGCGTCTTCAGAAGCGTCGTGAAGAGCTCAAGGTTGCCGATGATCTGGTAGAATTCCCGGGTCTGTCGCTTGCTGTTGTTGTTCGCCTTGGCGAAAACGATGTCAAAAACCTTGAAGACTTTGCTGATCTCGCCAGTGACGAGCTGATCGAATATGTCGGGGATGCTGATACCATGACCATGGATCAGGCCAACGACATGATCATGGAAGCCCGCCGCAAGCTTGGCTGGTTCGATGGTCTTGAAGAAGAGACCGAAGAAACTGCCGAAGGCGAAGAGGCGTAAGCCTGATCGGAGGATGCCATGTCGCATCGTAAAGGCGGCAAGGTAGCCGAGGTTCCGGAACGCCGGTGCATTGTCACCGGCGAAGTCCGGAACAAAGAAGATCTTCTCAGGGTTGTAATCGGGCCGGATGGTTCGGTGGTGCCAGACCTTGAGGAACGGCTACCGGGACGGGGATTATGGTTGTGCCCGTCGCGGGATGTGATAAATACCGCCTGTGCAAAGAACGCCTTTGCCCGGGCGGCCCGGCAAAAAGTCGTGGTCGACACCGCACTTGCAGACCGGATCGAAGAATTGCTGACGCGCAAATGTATCGATCTGTTGTCGCTGGCGCGACGTGCCGGACAGGCTGTTGCAGGATTTGAAAAGGCCCGTGCCCAGATTGCCGAGGGCGCAGCCTTGATATTGGCGGCACGCGATGGTGCCGCAGACGGAAAATCCAAGATCGAGGCCAAGGCCCGGGATCTGCCGATTTATTCCGTTCTGGATGCTGCTGAAATCGGCGCGGCTTTTGGTCGCGAAAAAGCAGTACATGTGGCCGTTGCGCCAGGAGGCCTTGCCACGCGGTTGGGTCGTTCATGCAAGCGGCTTGAAGGATTTCGCGCTGTCTGAGATCAGACTCTGTGACCAGATAAGCGCCAGACGGACAGGACAGGATCGGCAGATGTGCCCGATCCCGCAGGAAATGAGGAAGTTGGACGGATTATGAGTGATCGCGAACAGGAGAAGAAACCGCTGAGCCTCAACAGATCGAAGCTTGAATTGAGCAAGACGATCGAGGCTGGGCAGGTTCGTCAGAACTTCTCGCATGGACGGTCAAAATCTGTGACCGTCGAAGTGCGTAAGAAGCGTACATTCGAAAAAAACGAATCCGGTCGCTTCCGTGAAGTGAAGAAGGATCTTGTTGAAGAGCAGGCACCGGCGGCAGAAAAGCCGGCACCGGAAGCCAAGAAGGAACCGGTAGAAGAGCCGAAATCGCGCCAGACCGTTGATGATCACGGCAATCTGACCGATAGCGAGCGCGCTGCCCGTATGGCTGCTTTGAAGGCTGCTGAAGAGCGCCGCAAGCAAGAAGAAGCGGATGCGGAAATTCGTGCGCGCGAAGAAGCTGCGCGCAAGGCCGAGGAAGAAGCGCGCAAGGCAGAAGAAGCCAAGGCAGCTGCTGAGGCCAAGCAGGAAGAAGAAAAGCCGGCTGCTTCTGAAAACGACTCCCCGTCTGTGGAAGAAGTCGAGAAGCAACTTGCAGCTTCGACCGCGAAAGGCAAGACCTCCAAGCCGAAACCGGCTGGCAAGCCGAAGGCTGAGGAAAATGTTATGCAGGGTGAGCCGGCAGAACCGCTGGTGCCTGAAGAACGTCGCCGTGCGGCCCCGGCAGATGCCAAGTCCAAAAGCCGCAAGGAAATTGACGAGGAAAATGCCCGTCAGGCTGCACGCAAGCGTGCCGAGGAAGAAGCCGGTCGCGCTGCGCGCGGCAAGGGTGACGATGGCCGCCGTCGTGGCAAGCTTTCGATCAATAATGCAATGAGCGGTGACGAAGGTGGTCGCCGTCGTTCCATGGCATCGATCAAGCGCCAGCAGGCCAAAGCAAAAGCGCGTGCCCAGGGCCCGCAGAAACCAAAGGAAAAAGTCGTGCGTGATGTGGTTATCCCGGACGTTATTACCGTTCAGGAACTGGCCAACCGTATGGCTGAACGTGCGGCAGACGTTATCAAGACCCTGATGAGCATGGGCGTCATGGCGACCATCAACCAGAGCCTTGATCCTGATACCGCGCAGCTGGTTGTCGAGGAATTCGGCCATAACATGCGCCGTGTTTCCGATGCTGACGTTGAAGAGGCACTGGTTGCTGCCGATGACAACGAAGAACAACTGATCGGCCGTCCGCCGGTCGTGACCGTGATGGGTCACGTTGACCATGGTAAAACCTCTTTGCTTGATGCCCTGCGCGCAACAGACGTTGCCGGTGGCGAGGCTGGCGGTATTACCCAGCATATCGGTGCCTATCAGGTCACCATGGCAACCGGTTCGAAGATCACCTTCATCGATACTCCGGGCCACGCAGCGTTTACCGAAATGCGTTCGCGCGGTGCGAAGGTTACCGATATCGTGGTTCTGGTGGTTGCTGCCGATGACTCGGTCATGCCGCAAACCATCGAGGCGATCAGCCACGCCAAGGCAGCTGACGTTCCGATGATTGTCGCGATCAACAAGATCGACAAGCCGGGTGCAAATCCGAGCAAGGTGAAAACCGAACTTCTTCAGCATGAAGTTGTCGTCGAGGAAATGGGCGGCGATGTTCAGGCGGTTGAAGTATCCGCCAAACAGCGCACCGGCCTGACCGAACTGGAAGAAGCCATTCTGCTGCAGTCCGAGGTGCTTGATCTTAAAGCCAACCCGGAACGTGTTGCCGATGGTGTTGTCGTTGAAGCCCGTATGGAAAAAGGCCGCGGTCCGGTCGCGACCGTTCTGGTTCAGCGCGGTACGCTGCGCACCGGTGATATCTTTGTCACGGGTCCGGAATGGGGTCGTGTCCGTGCGTTGATCGACGATCACGGCAACCGTGTCGCAGAAGCCATTCCGGGTATGCCGGTCGAGGTAACCGGTCTGAACGGTGTGCCGTCTGCTGGTGACGACTTTGTGGTTGTTGAAAACGAAGCCAAGGCGCGTGAAGTTTCCGACTTCCGTCAGCGCCGCATTCGTGAGACCCAGGCCGCTGCGATGAAGAAATCCGCGCTTGAGAACATGTTCTCGCAGAGCGGTGATGTCAAAGAACTCCCGATCGTCATCAAGGGTGACGTGCAGGGTTCTGTCGAAGCCCTTATCGGTACCTTGCAGAAACTCGGGAACGAGGAAGTCTCGGTCCGTGTCCTGCATAGCGGTGTGGGTGGTATTAACGAATCCGACGTTACGCTGGCGCGTGCATCCAACGCCCTGATCATTGGCTTTAACGTGCGTGCAAACCAGCAGGCCCGTGAACAGTCACGCCGCGACAACGTTGATATTCGTTACTACTCGATCATTTATGATGTTGCTGATGACATCAAAAAGATGCTGTCGGGCATGCTGTCTCCGGAAGTTCGCGAGAAGTTCCTGGGATATGCAGAGATCCGCGACATCTTTACCATCTCTGGCAACAAGATTGCCGGTTGTATGGTCACCGAGGGTATCGTCAAACGTGGCGCAGGCGTTCGCCTGCTGCGCGACAACGTCGTTATTCATTCCGGCGAACTTTCGACGCTTCGTCGTTTCAAGGACGAAGTCAAGGAAGTCCGTGAGGGCTATGAATGCGGTATGTCGTTTGCCAAATACAACGATATTCAGGCTGGCGATGTCATCGAGTGCTTCGAGAACGAGGAAATTGCCGTCGAACTGTAAGACGGTGAGGAACTGACATGGCGAAGCAACCAGCCAAAGCACCAAGTCAGCGACAGCTCCGTGTGGCGGAAGAAATCCGTCAGGCGCTGTCGCAGGCATTGGAGCGCGGAGACATTTACGACCCGGAACTGACCCGGCGCCCGGTAACCATCACGGGTGTCAATCTGTCGCCGGATATGCGCAATGCAATGGTATCCTTTACCCCGCTTGGCGGCGGAGAAGCAGAAACGTCGATGAAAGCGTTGATGCGTCAGAAAGGGCACCTGCGCAGTCATGTGGCCAATACGGTTCATATGAAATATGTGCCTGCATTGCGATTTGTCGAAGACAAGAGTTTTGATGTCGCTGACCATATAGGCGCCCTCCTTCGCGACCCGCACGTCGCGCAGGATCTTGTGGATGACCGGTCGGGTGACCCGGAAGATGAGGACGACTGATGGCGCGTCGCCGTCGCGGTAAGAGCATTAATGGCTGGCTGGCGGTCGACAAGCCCCTGGAGATCACATCATCAACTGTGGTCAATCAGGTGCGTCGTCTGCTGGATGCCAACAAGGCCGGACATGGCGGGACACTTGACCCGCTGGCGTCTGGCGTTCTGCCGATTGCCTTTGGCGAAGCAACCAAAACGGTTGCCTATGTCATGGACGGCAGCAAAAGTTATCGCGTAACGCTGAAATTCGGCGAAGCGCGCAGCACGGATGATGCCGAAGGCGAGGTTATCGAGACCTCTGATCATCGTCCGGGCGAAGACGAAATCAAGGCCGTGCTGGGTGAGTTCATCGGTGAAATCCAGCAGGTGCCGCCAAAGTTTTCGGCGATCAAGGTGAATGGCAAACGTGCCTATGACCTTGCACGCCGCGATGAAGATGTGGTTTTGCAGCCACGTCCGATTCTGATCAAGGATCTTCGACTGGTCGACATGCCAGATCGCGACCATGCCGTGCTCGACGTTGTGTCGGGTAAAGGTGCGTATATGCGATCTTTGGCGCGCGATATCGCGCTGCGCCTTGGCACTGTTGGCTATATCGCCGCGCTTCGCCGGACATCGGCGGGGCCGTTTTCGGAAGGGAACGCCATTCCCCTGCAGGATCTGCTGGATATGGACCCGGACGAGGTGATGAAGAAACTGCTTCCGGTTGAGACCGCGCTGGACGACATCCCGGCGCTGGCCCTGACCGAAGTCGAGGCGCAACGCCTTTCCTCTGGCCAGCCTGTCGGGCTGTTGCCGGTGGCAAAGCGCAATGCCCTTGAAAACCCCGTCGTGCAGGACGAAATCGTCTGTGCCATGCTCAATGACCGCGCAATAGCGTTGGCTGAGATCAATGGTGGCGAAATTCGGCCTGTGCGTGTTTTTAATCTCTAAAGGCGAAAGGATGCCTGATGTCGATTACTGCTGAACGCAAAGCTGAGCTGATCAAGGAATACGCTCAGAAAGACGGTGACACCGGTTCCCCCGAAGTCCAGGTTGCTATCCTGACTGAACGGATCAAGAACCTCACCGAGCACATGAAAGAACATAACCACGACTTCCACAGCCGTCGTGGTCTTCTCATGATGGTTGGTCAGCGTCGCCGCCTGCTGAAGTACCTGCAGCGCAAAGACCAGTCGCGTTACGAGAGCGTTATTGAACGCCTCGGTATTCGCCGCTGATATCGAACTGCGGCGGAGGGTGACCTCCGCCGTCGTTTTTTTTATTGTTCCGGTGGATCGGAACACGAGAAGCAGGGTCGGATGGGCCGACCCGATGCTTACGCCGGACCCATTACTCATGACGCTGTCATGCAAGCCTCATGAGTAATGTGTTCGGAACTCGTGTATACTTTCGGGTCCGCCAGAGGTTTGTAAGAGGAAGAGAAAATAATGTTTAATGTCGTCCGTAAGGAAATGCAGTGGGGCAATGCCAAACTGGTTCTTGAAACCGGTAAAATTGCCCGTCAGGCGGATGGTGCCGTCAAGGTTACCTACGGTGAAACCGTTGTCCTGTGTACTGCTGTTGGCGCAAAACAGCCGCGCCCGGATGTCGACTTTTTCCCGCTGACGGTTAACTACCAGGAAAAAGCATTTGCCGCTGGCAAAATCCCCGGTGGTTTCTTCAAGCGTGAAGGCCGCCCGTCTGAAAAAGAAACCCTTGTTTCGCGTCTGATCGACCGTCCGATCCGTCCGCTGTTCCACCCGCAGTATCGTAACGACACCCAGATCGTTTGTACCGTTCTGTCGCATGACATGGAAAACGACCCGGACGTGGTTGCGATGATCGGTACCTCCGCTGCGCTGACCATTTCCGGTCTGCCGTTCCTCGGCCCGATCGGTGCAGCCCGCGTTGGTTACAAGGATGGTGAATACCTGCTGAACCCGTCGACCGAAGCGGTCAAGGAAAGCGATCTTGATCTTGTTGTTGCGGGTACCCGTGATGGCGTGATGATGGTTGAGTCCGAAGCATCCGAACTGTCCGAAGACATCATGCTGGGTGCCGTCAAATTCGGTCACGAACAGTTCCAGGGCGTTCTCGACCTGATCATCGAACTGGCCGAAGAAGCTGCCAAAGAGCCGCGCGAAGTTGCCGGTCTTCCGGATGGCTATGACGCGCTGGTCGAAAAAGTTGCTGCACTGGGCACCGAAAGCCTGACCGCAGCATACGCAAACGTTGTCAAGCAGGAGCGTTCGGCTGCTGTTGCTGCAGCGAAAGCCGAGATCGTTGAAAAACTTGGTGATGAAGTTCCGGACGAACTCAAAGGCAAGGTTTCCTCGATCATCAAGGATCTGGAAAAAGACATCGTTCGCGGTGCGATCCTGAAAACCGGCAAGCGTATCGATGGCCGTACCGGTGCTGACGTTCGCCCGATCCTTGGCGAAGTTTCGGTTCTGCCGCGTTCGCACGGTTCGTCGATCTTCACCCGTGGTGAAACCCAGGCACTGGCTGTTGTTACCCTTGGTACCGGTCAGGACGAGCAGATCGTTGACGCCCTTGACGGTGAATACCGTGAAGGCTTCATGCTGCATTACAACTTCCCGCCCTACTCGGTTGGTGAAGCTGGCCGCATGGGTTCGCCCGGCCGTCGTGAAATCGGTCATGGTAAACTGGCATGGCGTGCCCTGCATCCGCTGATGCCGAGCAAGGAAGCCTTCCCGTACACCACCCGTATCGTTTCGGAAGTCACCGAATCAAACGGTTCGTCCTCGATGGCCACCGTTTGCGCAAGTTCGCTTGCGATGATGGATGCCGGTGTTCCGCTGGCACGTCCGGTTGCTGGTATCGCCATGGGCCTGATCAAGGAAGCTGAGGACTTTGCCGTCCTGTCCGACATCATGGGTGACGAAGATCACCTTGGCGACATGGACTTCAAGGTTGCCGGTACCGAGAACGGTATCACCTCGCTGCAGATGGACATCAAGATCACCTCGGTGACCGCGGAAATCATGCAGATTGCTCTGAAACAGGCACGTGATGGCCGCCTGCACATCCTGGGCGAAATGTCCAAGGCGCTGCCGGAAGCACGCGGTGAAGTTTCGGGCAATGCACCGACCATTACCCAGTTCTCGATCCCGAAAGACAAAATTCGTGACGTCATCGGTTCGGGCGGCAAGGTCATTCGCGAAATCTGCGAAGAGACCGGTGCAAAGGTCGACATCGAAGACGATGGTTCGATCACCGTCGCACATACAGACGGTGCGAAAGGCAAGCAAGCTGTCGATTGGATCAAATCGATCGTTGCGGAACCTGAATTGAATCATATCTATGATGGTAAGGTCGTTAAGGCTGTCGATTTCGGCGCATTCGTAAACTTCTTCGGTGCGCGCGACGGTCTTGTTCACATTTCCGAACTGGCGCCTGAGCGTGTCAAACAGGTTTCGGACATCGTGAAAGAAGGCGACCAGGTTAAAGTCAAAGTCATCGGTTTCGATGATCGCGGTAAAATCAAGCTGTCGATGAAACGTGTTGACCAGGAAACCGGTGCCGACCTGGATGCAGGCGACGCCGAATAAGCTATTGAGATGCCGGACGGCGATAAAAACGCGACGTCGTCCGGCACTCTGCACGATACCTTGGTGTCGTGGGCAAATGCCGAATGGGAGAGACGAATTTGAAAGCCCTTAAACCGCTCGTCATGTCGGGTAAAGAAGTCTTGCCAGTTATCGAAGGTGGCAAAGGCGTTGCTGTATCGACGGGTAAAAGTTCCGGCGCATGGGCTGCTGCCGGTGGTATCGGGACTTTTTCCGCTGTGAATGCCGATTCTTATGACGAGAATGGCAATCTGGTCCCGATCGAATATGCAGGAAAAACCCGTAGTGACCGTCATCAGGAACTGATTGCTTACGGTATTCGTGGCGGGATCGCACAAGCACAAATTGCACATGAAATGCGCAATGGCGAAGGCCGTTTGCATATGAATGTGTTGTGGGAAATGGGCGGTGCTGAACCCATTCTCCATGGTGTTCTTGAAGGTGCCAAAGGTCTGATCCATGGCGTGACCTGTGGCGCGGGTATGCCCTACAAGATTGCGCAGATCTCTGCGCAGTATGGCGTACATTATTATCCGATCGTGTCTTCGGCGCGCGCGTTTCGTGCGCTGTGGCTGCGGTCCTATAAAAAGATACCGGAATGGCTGGGCGGCGTGGTCTATGAAGATCCGTGGCGTGCCGGTGGCCATAACGGTTTGTCGAATTCCGAAGACCCGCTGGTGCCCGAAGATCCGTTCCCGCGTGTCGCGGCCCTGCGTGAATTCATGAATTCCGTTGGCTTGAATGATGTTCCGATCATCATGGCCGGTGGCGTCTGGTTCCTGCGCGATTTCGAAGACTGGATCGACAATCCGGAAGTTGCCCCGGTGGCCTTCCAGTTTGGTACGCGTCCGCTTTTGACGCAGGAAAGCGAGATTTCCGATGAATGGAAATCCCGTCTGACCAACCTTCAGAACGGCGATGTTTCGTTGCACAAATTCAGCCCGACGGGCTTCTATAGCTCGGCTGTGCGCAACGAATTCCTTGAAGACCTTCATCAGCGATCTGACCGTCAGGTACGCTATTCGCGTACTGCCGAGGCAGACCTTCATGTCGGTATTCCGCTTGGCCGTCGTGGACGCCCGATCTATGTGCGTGAAGACGATGCCGACAAGGTCAAGGCATGGCTTGAGGCCGGTTATACAGAAGGTATGCCGACCCCGGATGACACCATGGTATTTGTCACCCCGGAGAGCGCGCTGACGATCAAAAAAGACCAGATCGATTGCATGGGCTGTCTGTCACAGTGCCAGTTCTCCAACTGGGAACAGCACGAAGGCACGACAGGCAAGCGTGCCGATCCGCGGTCCTTCTGCATTCAGAAGACGCTTCAGAGCATCGCACATGGTGCCGATGTCGAACATGAACTGATGTTTGCCGGTCACAACGCCTACAAGTTTGGCGAAGATCCGTTCTATGCCAACGGCAATATTCCGACTGTGAAGGAACTGGTCGACCGCATCATGACGGGCGACTGATCCGGATCTCAGATCAAATAAAAAGGCCGGTTTTTTTACCGGCCTTTTTTGTTTGTATTTTGCAATATTACGTCCCGCGATTGTAGTTGATCAAAATCAAAGAATAACGCGTTCGGGTTCTCTAGGCTTGTTCCAAGCATTCATTAGGGCCATCACGATTCTGGCCCGGTCACGAACAAAGGGGCAAAGCTATGGGACATACCTCGCGTCCATACACCAATGCGCTTAACCGGCTCAAAGATGCCAGTCTGCGTCCAACACGTCAGCGTCTGGCACTGGCACGTCTGCTGTTTGATGACGGTCATCGTCATGTCACGGCAGAGCAATTGCATTCCGAAGCCATGAGCAACAACATCAAGGTGTCACTGGCGACTGTGTACAACACCCTGCACCAGTTCACCGATGCGCAGCTTCTCAATGAAATCGTGATTGATTCAGGTCGGTCCTACTTCGATACCAACACCGAACCGCATTACCATTTCTATTGCGAAGAAGACGGCATGCTGTCTGACATCCCGGCAGGTGACGTCAAGATCGCAAACATCCCGAACATGCCAAGCGGCACGGAACTGGCATCGGTTGACCTGGTCTTCCGTCTGCGACGCAATCGCGCGGAACAGGACGCGGCATAATCATTCTCGCCGTCGTTTTGCGCAAACTTGCGCAGGTGACAGGCATGTGAAATCTGGCAACGCCAATGGGCTATTGCCCCAGCCCCGCTTGACGATGACAGATTTTACGACAAATAAATGGCGGCAGAACCACCCGGTTCTGCCGCCTTATTTTTTACGACATTTGCCCATACACAAATGGCTGTATGAGGTCGATCAATAACAAGGAAACGGCGCACATGCCGATCAAGGGAACACGTACCGAGGCAAACCTGCGCAAGGCCTTTGCCGCCGAGGCGCAAACCAACCGTCGCTATCTTTACTTTGCCCAGCAGGCCGATATCGAAGGTCAGTCCGAAGCCGCCGAATTGTTTCGCACCGCCGCCGAAGCGGAAACCGGGCATGCATTTGGCCATTTGGAGTTTCTGGAATCTGCAGGTGATCCGCTGACAGGTCGGGAACTGGGTACGACGCGGCGTAACCTTGAAGCGGCACTTTCCCAAGAGCAGCAAGAAGCCGAAGCGGATTATCCGGAAATGGCGCGCATTGCCCGCGAAGAGGGCCTTGAAGACGTCGCTGCGTGGTTTGAAAGTCTTGCACGGGTCGAGAGTGCGCATGCAGAGCGGATCGAATATCTTCTTACCCGGATGGGAAGCAAAACGGACGGTGCATAAAGCTGCCTGATCGCCAAAATGTGATTTGTGATCAGCGTTGAAACGCCGGATTGTGCCCAATCCCAACCCTCAGAATTCAACAGGGAAAATCAGCAATGTTTGTTGTCTCGCTGAACTACAAGGTTCCGCTTGAACAGGTCGATGCGCATATCGAAGACCATATCGCGTGGCTGAAGCAGGCTTATGCCAAGGGCATGTTTTTGGCATCCGGTCGCAAGGTGCCGCGCGATGGCGGCGTGATCCTTGCCAAGGGTGATCGGGCCGCACTGGAAGATGAATTGACGCGCGATCCGTTTCATCAGCATGATCTGGCCGATTACCATATCACCGAGTTTGATCCGGTGATGGTGGCAGACGGTCTGGAGGCGCTTCAGGGCTGAGGGCAAACAAGGGCGCTGTCTTCGCGCCCCGCCACCCCGCATGCCTAGCCTTCAATCAGATCCGGATTGGATGAATTGTCCTTGAGCGCAACACCCGACAGACCCATCTTGCGCGATTCGACCATCAAATAGGCGATCTTTTTCGCGGCCTTTTCCGGGGTCAGACCGGCCGGCCGGATGTTTGAAACGCAGTTGCGATCCGCGTTCGAGCGCCCGCGCTTTGGCCCCCATGTCAGATAGCATCCAAGCGAATCCGCGCTCGACAGGCCCGGACGTTCGCCGATCAGCATCACGGTCAGCTTCGCCCCCAATGCCGCACCGATTTCATCACCCAATCCGACGCGTGACTGGGTGGCGAGTGTGATCGGGGCGACAGACCAGCTTTGCCCCAAGTGATCAAGGATCAGCTTCAAGGTATTGGCAGCGTGGTCATGGGTCGCACGGGCCGATAGGCCATCAGCCAGAATGAACGCAACGTCATAATCCCCGACGTACTTGCCAAGTGCAGCAGCAGAATCTTCGTCCAACAACCGGCCAAGGTCGGGACGCTGTAGATAGGTCGGTCGATCCGGCGCGGCGGAATGGACATCAAGGATCGCGTGATCAAGCCCGTCAAGCTGGTCACGAACCGCGCTGGCATCAAAGGCCATATGTACAGAATCCCGCGCACGCGCATGCGCCATCTGAAATTCAAGCAGCCGTTCGGTCGGCAAGCCGTCGCCGACCCGGCCAAGGCCGATGCGGGCATCGGTATGGGCACGAAGCGTATTCCATGGATCAAGGCCGCTTGGGATTTTCTTGTTGGTCAGATTGCTCATTTAAGCGGCCCCCGACCATGCCAAAAGGTTCTGGGCGGCCTGCCCGTCAAGTTGCGGGCGGGTGCGGCCGTTCTGATCAAGGATCTCCATCTTGCGCAGCCAGGCGGCAAATTCCGGTGCCGGTTGCAGACCCAGCACAGAGCGCAGATACATCGCATCATGGAAACTCGTGCTTTGGTAATTGAGCATGATGTCATCCGCACCCGGAACACCGATGACAAAATTGCAGCCGGCAACACCCAAAAGGGTCAGCAGGTTGTCCATGTCATCCTGATCAGCTTCGGCATGGTTGGTATAGCAAACATCACAGCCCATCGGCACGCCAAGCAACTTGCCACAAAAATGGTCTTCAAGCCCCGCACGGGTGATTTGCTTGCCATCAAACAGATATTCCGGCCCGATAAAGCCGACCACCGTATTGACCAGAAGTGGCGAATACTTGCGCGCAACCGCATAGGCGCGCGCCTCGACAGTTTGCTGATCAATGCCTTCGTGGGCGTCTGCTGAAAGGGCGGCTCCCTGACCGGTTTCGAAATACATCACATTATTGCCGACTGTGCCGCGTTTAAGCCCCTTGGCGGCGTCTTCGGCCTCGGCCAGCATGGCCTGGGTGATGCCAAAGCTTTCATTGGCCTTTTGCGTGCCGGCAATCGACTGGAACACCAGATCAACCGGCGCATTGCGCGCCATCACGTCAATGGCCGTGGTGACGTGGGCCAAAACGCATGACTGGGTCGGGATATCGATCCGTTCACGGACCTCGTCAATTAGTTTGAGAAGCTCGATCATGGCTTCGGGGCTGTCAGTGGCCGGATTGATGCCAATCACCGCGTCCCCACTGCCATGCATCAGACCATCAAGGATGGAGGCCGCAACACCGGCAGGATCATCGGTCGGATGATTGGGTTGCAGGCGCACCGAAAGATGGCCGGGCAAGCCAACTGTATTACGAAAGGCCGTGACCACGTGGCATTTCTTGGCTACCGCAATCAGGTCCTGATTGCGCATCAGTTTTGATACCGCCGCGACCATTTCGGGCGTCAGGCCGGGGGCCAGATGCCTGAGCGCTTCGGGGGTGGCATCATCGGTCAGAAGCCAGTTGCGAAAATCGCCAACGGTCATCGAGGATACCGGCGCAAAGGCATCTGCATCATGGTCATCAATGATCATGCGCGTGACATCATCGTCTTCGTAGGGTACGAGTGCCTCGCTTAAAAACCGTTTGAGCGGTACATCGGCAAGCGCAAAGCGTGCCGCCACCCGTTCCTCATCTGAACTTGCCGCCAGTCCGGCCAGCAAATCGCCGGAACGAAGCGGGCTTGACTTTGCCAACAGGGTTTTCAGGTCGGGAAAGGTAAAGCGTTCAAAACTGAATGGCGCGCCGGTCTGCAAGTTCTGCCTCCTGAAGCATGAAAGACATCGCCAAGGGTTTCTGCCCCTGTTCACAAAGGAAAACAGCGCCAAACATGACGCTGTTGCGATGCATGATCATCATCTTCCCATGGAAGCAGAAAATGCCTCAAATGCAAAGTTTTTAATCACAAGGAAAGCTGCGCCTTTCTATTGGGCAGCCATTGCAGACTTCGGCATGTCATTGTGGCCGACGGCGGTATTGTGCCGGCTGTTGGTTTCATCGCTTGGCCCGCGCAATACGATATGCGGATGACCCATTGAATTGAGTTCTACATGGCCATCAACCTGATAGACATCGCGCAGAAGGTCGCTGTCGATCACATCCGAACACGGGCCAAATGCCACCATGCGGCCATCACGAATCGCCATGGCCTGATCGCAATATTGCAGGGCGTGGTTCAGATCATGAATGGCAATAAGAACAATGATGTTCTGACCCTTGGCGACGTCACGCATGAAGGACAGAACTTCCATCTGGCGATGCAGATCAAGGGCCGAGGTCGGCTCATCCATCAAAAGGATTTTCGGATCGCGTACCAGTGTCTGGGCAATGGCGACCAGTTGTCGTTGGCCACCGCTAAGTTCGCCCAGATTACGCCCGGCAAGATCACCAATGCGCAAGGCGGCCAGAATGTCATCAATCCGGGCCAGTTCCTCGGTGCGGACGCGCAGGCTAGACCCCTGCTTGGCCGCAAGAATGACCGATTCATAGACCGACAGAACTGCGGTTGAACCGGTATCCTGTGGCATATAACAGATCGTGTTGCGATCTGGTCTATGCGACCCCAGATCCACAACACCGTCGCCCTGTGCAAGGCCGGCCACACGGCGAAACAGGCTTGATTTCCCTGCCGCGTTCGGCCCGATGACGGCGGTTACGGTGCCGGGCTGGATGGTCGGGGTGGTGACACCTGAAACCACCTGCACCTTGCCATAGCGGGTTCCGATATCTTCGAGACGCAGGGTTACCATGATTTCCTCCGACTTGCGAAAATCAGCGAGAAGAAGAAGGGCACACCGACAAGGGCTGTAATCACCCCGATCGGCAGGATTGCACCCGGGATCAGCAATTTCGAAAGCACCGAGGTCGCAGACAGGATCAACGCCCCGCACAGAACCGATGCCGGCAGGAAGAAGCGTTGATCTTCACCAACCAGCATGCGGGCAATATGCGGCCCGACAAGTCCGATAAAGCCAATCGTGCCGACAAAAGAAACGGGAATGGCGGCCAGAAGGCTGACGATCAGCATGGTGCGCAGGCGAAGCCCCTGTACATTCACACCAAAACTTTCCGCCTTGGCATCGCCCAGACGAAGGGCGGTCAATGCCCATGCCTGACGGGTAAAGAGCGGAATGGCGATCACAACCGCAACGGCGGTCACGGCCACCTTGGTCCAGGTCGCCTTGACCAGCGATCCCATGGTCCAAAACACAACCGCGGCAAGGGCCTGTTCACTTGCCAGATATTGCAAAAGTGCCAGAAGTGCGTTGAAGGTAAAGACCAGTGCGATACCGAGCAAAACGATGGTTTCGACCGTTACACCGCGCAGGCGGCTGAAGAAATGGATGATCAATGCCGTGCCCATCGCCATGACGAACGCATTGAGCGGAATGATGAAATCAACAAAGGCCGGCAGCAGTGCCACACCGAGTACCAAGGCCAGCGCCGCACCAAACCCGGCGGCGGCCGAAATGCCCAGCGTAAACGGGCTGGCCAGCGGGTTGGCAAGGATGGTTTGCATCTGTGCGCCTGCGGTCGACAGGGCCGCACCCACCGTGAGCGCCATCAGCGCGATCGGCATGCGGATATCCCAGATCACCACGCGCAACTGATCGGAGGCCGACCATGGATCAAGCAGGGTGGCGATCACGTCTGATAACGGATAGTTCGCCGGGCCCGTTGCCAGATCGATGGCAAACGAAAGAAACAATGCCCCGCCCATTGTGAGCAGGAGCAGGAAACGCTGCAGGGAGCGTGCCTTGTAATGCACGCTCCCGGCTTCGACGTTGAGTTGTTTGGTCGTCATCAGTTTGTGGCTGTATCGCTGCTTGAGATGAAGTAGCCCGGCTTGTAATCGAGCGGCAGGAAGCGATCATGAAGCTCTTTGAAAGTTGCTTCCGGGTCGATATCGGCAAACAGGTCCGGGTGGAACCATTTTGCCATCTGTTCGATCACCACGAACTGATACGGGCTGTTATAGAACTGGTGCCAGACCACATGAATGTTGCCATTCTTGGTGGCATCAATGCCGGTAAAGGCAGGGCGTTCCATCAGGCCATCAAGCTTGCGCTTGGCTTCGGTCATATCAGCACCAGGTCCAACCGGAACCCATCCCATGCCTGGTGCATAGGCTTCCCAGTCACCGCCTGTGCCGACGAACTGGTCCGGGTTGGATGCAATCACCTGTTCGGGGTTGATGGTGCCAAATGTGCCCGGAATAATTGGGGCTGCGATGTTCACGCCGCCTGCCATCTCGACCATTTTGCCGAAGTTTTCATTGCCAAACGACATGCAGCATTCCTCGGAATAGCCTGCTGCGCGTTCGATAAATACGTCAGGCTTTTCCGGGTTCGCTTCACGAAGACGTTTTTCAACTTCATTGATGTGGTCAGAACGGAATTTGATGAATTCTGCTGCTCGATCTTCCTTGCCGGTCAGCTGACCGAGGATTTTCATGCTTGTTTCGGTGTTTTTGATCGGGGCTTCGCGGAAGTCGATATAAACCAGCGGAATGCCGACAGCGGCGAGTTTTTCATCAAAACCGCCTTCTTCGGTGGCACCCTTGGCTTCAAGGTTCATGATGACAATGTCCGGATTCAGCGAGATCGCCTGTTCGATATTAAAGGTACCGTCCTTGATACCGCCAAAAGTCGGAATGTCGTCGATGCGCGGATATTTCGCGGCATACAGGCCGTACCCCTGCGGATCGGCTTTCTTGAGGTCGTCTCGCCAGCCGACGACACGTTCGAACGGGTCTTCGCTATCAAGCGTCGCCAGACCATAGATCAGGCGGCCTTCGCCCAGAATGACCTTCTGAACTGGTACTTCGACTGTAACTTCACGTCCGGTAACGTCGGTCACCGTGACCGATTCTGCTGCCTGTGCGGTGCCTGTGACCAGCATGGTCAGAGCAGCAAATACACCCAAAAATTTCATTCCCGTTCCCTCAGATTAGGATTGCCTGTCGAGCGATTTATCAGTTATTGAGAATGAAAATCAATCCTTTTCGCAATGATAATGCAAATCATTTGTTATTAGTAATTGCGCAATTGTCGCTGTGAGACTTAACCAACCCGCAGAAATCCGGGTATTCCGCCAAGAAAGCATCAAGACCATGAATCAGGCCAGCAACTTCAACCTGCGCGAAGAGATCAAGGAATACTGGTCAATGCGGGCTGCAACCTTTGATGAACAGCCCGGTCACGAGATTTTTTCCGAGTCTGAGCGCAGCGCATGGCATGCCCTGTTCGAACGTCATTTCGGCAAGGGTAACGGGCGCAAGGCACTTGATCTGGCAAGTGGTACCGGTGTTATCAGCCATCTGATGCATGATCTCGGGTTTGATGTGACCGGTATGGATTGGTCTGAAGCGATGCTTGAAAAGGCGCGCGCCAAATCAGTTCAGCGCGGATCGAACATCACCTTCCTGCTTGGGGATGCGGAAAATACGCTTGAGGCAGACAACAGTTATGACGTGATCGTCACCCGTCATCTGGTCTGGACGCTGGTAGATCCGGCGGCGGCCTTCGCGGAATGGTTCCGGGTGCTCAAACCCGGTGGCAAGCTTCTGGTCGTCGACGGTGATTTTGTCTCCCCGACCTGGGCGACGAAACTCAACAAGGCAATGGCGGGCTTTCTTGAAACCCTTGGCCTTCGCAAACCGGCAGTTCCGGTTGCGCACATGCAAACCCATCATGACATTCTGGCACGCGTGCATTTTTCAAATGGTGCACGGGCAGACGACGTCAAGGCCATGCTGGCTCAGACCGGATTTGATCCGATAGCGGTGGATGTCGATCTTAAACAAATTCACAGCGCGCAGAAAAAACACATCAGCTTTGCCAAGGGGCTGGAACGCGGTGCACAGCATCGCTATGCGATCTGCGCGCAAAAGCCTGCTTCAAACTGACAATCAGGCTGCTTCGACGACAACTTCTGTCTTGACCGAATTGGCAAGAAAACAGGCTTCGTGCGCACGGTGATGCAGATTGGCGACAAGTTCTGCATCCGGTGTGTTGCCGCCATAACGGATATCGGGGCGAAGGGTCACCTTGGTGATCATGGTTTTGCCATCGACGTTTTTCATCTCGCCAATTGCGGCGTCGGAATAGTGGTCAATCACCAGCCCGGCATCGGATGCGAAATGCAGGAAAAACAGCATGTGGCAGCTTGAAAGGGCCGCGACAAAGGCTTCTTCCGGGTCGACATTTTCCTCAACTGAATAGGGCAACGGCACCACATGCGGTGACGAGGACGCCAGCACCTCGACCCCGCCATCAAAGCGCCAGACATGACCGCGCGAGTAGCGCCGGTCGGTAAAAATTTCAGTTTCCTTGCGGGTCCAGATGACTTCTGCGCCAAAGCTGCTCATACGGGGCTCTCGGATTTTGAGGTTTGATCAATCGGGATCAGCATTCCGGCGGTAACGCCGATATGGGTGGTCAGGACGTCGCATGCGGTCTGGACGTCATTTTCTTCCAGTGCGGCCAAAATCTGTTGATGTTCCTGGTAAAAATCACTGCGTGACCGTGACCCTTTGGGTTGCAGGGCATAGGCGCGTTTGGCTTCGCCGCGCAAACCATCAATCATTGCAAGCAGGCGTTCATTCCCGCATGCATCATACAGTGTTGCGTGGAATTCCTGATCAAGTTCGGCGAGGATTTCCGGGGCCTCTTCCTCAAACAGGTCTTCATTGATCCGCCGTGCCTTGCGCAGGGCAGCAGTCGTCAAACGCGGCGCTGAAAGCTGAAGGGCGGTGACTTCAAGCGAAATTCTGATCTGGCCGAGTTCATGGACGTCTTTGCTGCGCAGTCCGGTGACGGCAAGGCTTCTGTCTGGCCGTTTTTCAAGCAATCCCGTTTCGTGCAGCCGTTCAAGGGCATGTCGGATGGGCTGGCGGCTGACACCAAACCGGGCTGCCAGTTCTTCCTGCTTAAGCACCGTGCCAGGAAGCAGTGTACCGGCCTCGATCTCATTACGAAGGGCTTGGGTGATCAGGTTTGTATCCATGGATCCAAACTATGGATAGAGCGGTGGCTCGTCAAGACGCGATTTAAATATTGCTCTGTCTGGGCTGGGATTGGCGCAGCTGATGACGTTGGCCTAACGGCCACGTTTATTCTGCCGGGATGGCTTCTGATTTCTGAACCGAGTCCGCGCAGTGGCTTTGCACAAAGTCGATAATGCGATCATGCGCCCCGTCGATATCTTCATTCACAATGCCATGCCGGTCGGATGCAAGCATCTGGACTTCCATTTCCGGTGCGTTTGTCGCCAAACGCCGGATCATGGTGGCACTGGCGGGATCGACAACCTTGTCGCCATCGCCCTGCAAAATCAGGGTTGGGCAGTCCAGCTCCGGCAGGCGTCTTTGCATTTCGGCCACGGTCTGGCGCAAATGATGTAGCCCGCCAATCGGGATGTTGCGGTAATTGATGTCGGGATGCTCGGATTCGTTTGGCCGGAAGCTAAGCAATTCCTGCGCGGACGGCATCCAGCCCATCAGCTTGTTCGCTCCATAAAGCAGCGGCACAAACATCAGGTTGCGATTACGGAACTTAAGCGGCGTGCCCGCAAGCACAAGCGCGCGCAGTTTTTCAGGCTTGGTCGCGGCATGAATGGCCGAAAGTGCCCCGCCGGTCGAAAATCCGACTATGACCACCTGATCACAAAACGGGCTCAGGATCTCATAGCCGCGCCGGACTGATGCCAGCCAATCGGTCCATTTGCGCTTTTGTAATTCGTGGGGCGATGTGCCATGGCCTGCAAGACGGACCCCCATCACCGCATGGCCCATGGCGGCAAACTTTTCGCCCAGTTCACGCAATTCTGCAGGCGATGCCAAAAAGCCATGTACCAGCAAAACACCACAGTTGAAATGCGTCTGCCCGTTGGGCAGCAGCAGGTAGGGCCGGCTGTCTGCGGTGGCGGTTTCCTGCGTGTTGATCGCGTCGTATTTCGGTTTCTGGAACTTGGTGTGATTCCACTGCCAGGCCAGAATTTCATCGTCAAAGCGGCGATGGGCGATGTCGGTCGGACTAAGGTGATCCACCTCGATCCGGGCACGTTCAAGGGCCTGCCATGCGGCATGGATCGGTGCCATTTCGTTGGCATAGACCATGATCGGATTGTCCATGCGGATCTGGTCAAACGTGGCTTCGGCCTGCAATTTTGGCAGGAAGCAATATTTCTGATCACGGCGTTCAATCAGGCCAAGCTGAACCGCGCTGTCGACAAAAAAGCGGATTTGCGGGCAGTTAAGCTCGAAAATGCCCGCATAGTCTGCCGGATTGCGCATGCCGCGGTGCAGATGCACATTTTCAGCCTGCTGAATGTTTTTAATCGCCAGATAAAGCGTGTGGTCAAAATGGCTGATATCAACTTCGGTGACACCATCCTTTAACCACATCATGATCAGCCGCGACGCCAGATGGCTTACATTGATCGTCAGATTGGAATACATCACCGACATGCAGTGATCACGCAGTGGTTTGATATTGCGCGTAATCGCAAACTGCGCAATGCGATCGGTGATCTTCTCGATCGTCTTTGCGGGTTTGAATAAATCGTCAATGCTTTGCGCCTGTTCCACCCGTTTGGCCAGCAGGCGGCGATCAAGCCAGTTGAATTGATCGCGCGGATTGACCGGGTCACCCAAACGGATGTCCATATCGGTCTTTTTGAACATCAAATTGCCTTCGATGATCATTTCTTCGGCCATTTTGGGGCTAAGCCCGCCCGTAAACATGTCAGCTGCGCGGGCCAAAAGGTTCTGATCCACGCGCAACGGATGGAAGGTAATATTGGCTGGAAACATCAGGGTCGGCTTGGCAAGGGTTGCCAACAGGTCATCCTCGCTGCGTTCAAGAATGGTGGCCCAGCGTCTGAGTTCGCCGGTTTTACCCTTATCAATCAGGGCTGAAAGGCCGATCTTGAAGCCGTCAATACAAAGACCCAGAAGGGCCGCACCGGTATGATGTGCGCGTCTGGTATCGGCGGATCTGGAATAAATGCTGTAATCGGGACGTTTGGGGTGCGGGCGGTCGGCATCTATCACCCGGCGATCCTTGACCATGCCGCCTTCGGGAAAGACCACGACCTTGCCGCCACGCAGGATTTCCTCGGCCAGAAACGGCAGGAGACGTTCGTAATCATTGGGCACACCGCCCAAGGCGCGGAGATAGCGCGAAAAGCTGTTATCCTCGACAAAGAATTCGCCTGACGCGATTGATCGGCAATAGACTCCGGTTTCAAGTGCGATCAGAAATTGCGGGATAAAGGTTTCAAACCGGGCAAAGTGATTGAACATAAAAATGTCGCCCTGCGATATATGGTCGCGCGGCCCGTGCATTTTGATGTTGATGTCTATATTGGCGCGCAACGCCGTCATCGCGCGAATGGTCCACTCGCAAGTCTTTGGGCTGATGGCGAACTGTTCACGTTCGATATCGCGGAATGTCTGGACCATGTGTGGTAATATCCCGGCCTCGGGGCTATGGCCTCGTATAAGGCGTTGGTTTCTTGGACGATTTCATCTGTTACTTTTGATTTCGCACTTAAGATAGATATGTGTCGTTCTTCCCGGTTTTGGAAGGCGTGCCGAGTTCGATTTGCGAAGATTTGATGCCAGAACGGCCTGTCTTTCGTATAACTGGCTGATCTGCCGGGGCACATCCTGCCCCGCGGGTTCCTTTCGAACCGATCTGGTGATCATTGCCCCGCCACCCGTATGATGATCGCCACGCCCGGTTTTTCTCGTCACCGATGATTGGAGGCCTTGTGCCTGTTCCCGACCCCGCCCCGGATATGGATGATCCCAAACCCGATCCGAAATATGATGAAGCACAAAGATCGATTTTTTCTGATCGCAATTTCCTGCTGTTTCTCGTCGGGCAATGCATCACGACGCAAGGCCTGTGGATTCAGAAGATCGCCATGTCATGGCTGGCGTGGTCGCTGACCGGTTCGGCCTTTTGGACCGGGATGATTGCGGCCCTTAACTTTGCCCCGGCCTTTTTCCTTGGTCCGATCTTTGGGGTGATGGCTGATCGGGTGGATTTGCGCCGTACGGCCATGTTGCTCAATCTTGGTCAGGCGGGCGTTTCCTTTCTTTTGATGGGGCTGTCCTATGCCGACATGATGACTCTGCCCTGGATGGTGGTTTTGGCAGGGTCGATGGGGATTTTGGGCAGTGCAATGACACCTATTCGCCTGTCACTGGTGCCGGTGATTGTGCCGCGCGCCTTCATGAACCGCGCGGTGGCCTATGCCGCGATGAATTTCAATATCTCGCGTTTGGTCGGGCCGGCAGTTGGCGGGGTGGTGATTGCGACATGGGGGACGGGTGCTGCCTTTATGATCAACGCGATCAGTTACCTGCCGATGGTGTTTGTCATTTCAGTTGTGACCATCCACATGGAACGCGCACCCGATGCCAAAAGTAGACGTATCTGGACCTCGCTTGTGGACGGCGCGCGATATGCGCTCAATCATCCGATGATCCGATCCGTCCTTGCCCTTTCCTGCTTTGTCTCGCTTGTGGGCACGGGCATGGTCGAACTGATGCCGGTCTTTGCCGAAGCGGTTTATGACCGGGGTGTAACCGGGCTTGGCATGCTGGCATCAAGTGCAGGGGTCGGGGCGGTAACATCAACCTTTATTCTGTCGCGCATAGCCTCGGACGCCACCGCCTATCAACGGGTGACAATTATGGGTGCCTTTGCTGCTGCCATTGGCATGACCGGGCTTGGTTTTGCGCCTTGGTATGAGCTTGCGGTGGTTTTGGTGGCCCTTACGGGCGGTGGTTTGACGCTGGTTGGTGTTGGGTCGCAGACGGCGCTGCAGCTGACTGTTGATAACCGTCTGCGCGGTCGGGTCATGAGTTTCTGGAGTGCCACCAGCTTTGGCGGCATGGCACTTGGTGGAACGCTGCTGGGGGCGATTTCCGAAGCCGGTCACATTCAATATACCGCGCGCGGGTCAGGTGTTTTGATCCTGTGTGCGGCCTGTGTCGGACTTTGGCGGCTTTATCGGATTGGCGCGCTGCCGCATCGTGCAAATGCGCCGCGGTAAAGGATTATTAAGGCCTGCCATCCTATGGTGATCCATCGTGAGATGATGGGGATTTCCAGATGCGTTTGGTTGGTGTTGTCGGACTGTGTTTGTTGCTTTCAGCCTGTTTTACCACGGGCAATACCGCATCTCGCCCGACGGGCCCGATGCCAAGCGACACGGTTCAGTCTGTTGCCAGTGTCAGGATTCCGTCCTCGCCGCTCAACAAGTTCGCCCCGACCGACAAGTTCCTGCAATGCGTACCTTATGCCCGCGAAGTTTCCGGCATTCAGATTTACGGTGATGCTTGGACGTGGTGGGGGCAGGCCGGTCAGAAAAACTTCCAGCGTGGCAATCGCCCGCAGGTCGGTGCCGTTCTTGCGCTGCGCAAGACATCGCGTCTGAAACTCGGGCATGTGGCGGTGGTGTCTGCCATCCTTGATGATCGCAAGATCCTTGTGAACCATGCCAATTGGGGCAGTGATTCACGCACACGCGGCAAGGTACATTACCGCCAGCCGGTCGTTGATGTGTCGCCCAATAATGACTGGTCGGAAGTGCGCATGATGAACACGCTTGGCAGCTTTGGAAGTGTCTATCCGGCGCATGGCTTTATCTATCAGCCCCGTGAAACCGCCGAGGCGAACTAAGCTACAGGCACTTTCCCCACAGCCCAAAAAAGTGGCGAAGCCCCCACGGATAGAGAGCTTCGCCAATTAAACCCGTGCGGGCGGCACGGGTTCGGGGGTTGAACTTTACAAGCTGGGTCGAAGAGCCTTTTTGGCGATGGGGATGCAAGTGCGCGCCTTGATGCTGTTCCCGGCATTGCCGCGCGGCGTCGGCACCGCAGCGCAGCGCATCGTCCTTTTTTCCCGTTCGAACCCGCTTGAATTCATTTTATCTATAAAACGATGATTTCTATCCTAATTACGCCGCGATCCGGCGCTGAAATCAACGCAAAAATGAACTGTGAAAGTGAATTTTGATGAAATCCAGTGGGTTAAATCCATAAATAATTGATTTATAAATATATTTTTTATCTATAAAATAAGGTTCGAGCACAATCTGATCGCTCGGATTGTGCAAGGGCGACGCCGGTACACCCTGTATCGGGTGTCGATCGTTTCATTTTTGACGGAAAGCGGGCGTAAAAGAAGCTGGGTTTGGTGGCACCTCAGCGTGTTTGGTGCGTGCCTGCGTCCATTACCGTGCCGGGTTTTTGCCGATCCATTTTACATGTCGGGCAAGGGTGGCGGCGGCAACGTCAATCTGATTGCTTCGAAGTGCCGCCAGGATTGCCCGGTGGTCCTGATCTGTCGGGGCTTCCCATTCCATCCGGAAGCCCGAAAACAGAAACCGTGCACTGGCGGCATGCAGATCATCAATGGTCGCAAGCAGGCGCGGCATGCCACATGGCTCAA
Organism: Thalassospira sp. UBA848; assembly: GCF_002295455.1. NCBI lineage: Bacteria > Pseudomonadati > Pseudomonadota > Alphaproteobacteria > Rhodospirillales > Thalassospiraceae > Thalassospira > Thalassospira sp. UBA848. The sequence goes on from NZ_DBGS01000038.1 coordinate 58,781, forward strand.
GGATTACACGGTGAAAGGCCTTGTTGGCCTGTTCCCAAGCCTGAACGTCGGCGGCGTTTTCACCTTCGCGGTTGTGCGCCTCTGCAAGGTCGAGAATATCCGGCGTCAGATTGGGGGCCGCGTTGCGAAGGGCAAGAACCTCAAGCGACGCACGCATTTCAGCAACCTCGCGGACCTCGGCAATGTCAAAACTTGCAACCCGGACCCCGCGGCGCGGTTCACTAACAGCAAGGCCTTGTGCCTCCAGCCTGCGAAAGGCTTCGCGCACTGGAACATGACTGGCGCCGAATTCCTCTGCGAAATGGTCCTGACGCAGTTTCATGCCGGGTTCGAATTCACCGGAAATAATCCGTTCTGCCAGTGCGCGGGTAATGCGGCCCGCGACCGTGGTGTCTGTGCTGCTTTTTTTCATGTTTTATAGATAATTTGTGCGCAAACGTTTGTCGACCAGATTGATGTGCAGCAATGTTGTGCGCTGCAATATACTCTAGAAGTATTGCAGTTCCCCACATCGCCAGCAGGGGCAAAGAGGCACCGTCATGATGGAACAGACTGCCAAACGCGAATTCCCTGAAATTGACCCGTCATTGCTGCGGACCGACCCGAAAAAAGGTCTTGCACAGGATGAGGTAAAGCACCGTGTCGAGCAGTTCGGTGAAAACCGTCTGAAAGACGGCCAAACCAGTGTGCTTAAAAAGCTTTTGTCGTTCTTCTGGGGGCCAATCCCGTGGATGATCGAAGTTGCCGCCATTCTGTCGGCAGTTGTGCAGCATTGGTCAGACTTTGCCATCATCATGGTGATGCTGGTTTTGAATGCCGGGGTGGGGTTCTGGCAGGAATTCAAGGCCGACAATGCCATCGCCGCGTTAAAGCAGCGCCTTGCACCTGATGCGCGCGTGTTGCGGGATGGTGCATGGTCGGACCTTCCGGCACAGGGCCTGGTGCCCGGTGACATCATTCGCATCAAGCTTGGCGATATCATTCCCGCAGACTGCAAGCTGCTGTCAGGCGACTACTTGCGGGTTGATCAGTCGGCCCTGACCGGTGAGTCGCTTGCGGTTGATATGAAGGTGGGGGATGAGGTCTATTCTGGTGCCATTGCACGGCAGGGGCAGATGACCGCCATGGTCATCGCGACCGGTATGGCGACGTATATCGGCAAAACGGCCAGTCTGGTCAAAGGCGCTGGCAAGAAATCCCATTTTCAACGTGCAGTCTTGCGCATTGGCAATTTCCTGATCCTGATCACGCTGGGCCTGATTGCCTTGATCATGACGGTCGCCCTGCATCGTGGCGATCCATTGATGGAGACCTTGCTGTTTGCCCTGATCCTGGCGGTGGCGGCAATTCCGGTAGCCTTGCCAGCGGTTCTTTCGGTGACGTTGGCGGTTGGGGCCGAAAAACTTGCACGGATGAAGGCGATTGTATCAAGGCTGGTCTCGATTGAGGAACTGGCCGGGATGGATATCCTGTGTTCTGACAAGACCGGAACCTTGACGCAAAACCATTTAACCGTGGGAACGCCGGTTCTGATCGATGCCGACGATGAAGAAACACTTATCCGTGCTGCGGCCCTGGCTTCGGAAGTCGACAGTCACGACCCGATTGATCGCGCAGTTTTTGCCACGCTTGGTGACCCGGCACAGCTTGAGGGGTATGACGTTTCCGTGTTCCGCCAGTTTGACCCGGTACGCAAGCGGGCCGAGGCGGAAGTAACCCACGACAGCAAGTCGATCATGGTGGCAAAGGGCGCGCCGCAGGCGGTTCTGGCGCTTCTGTGTGAGGATGAGGCATCCGATATCGAAAGTGTCGCAGCCTATCGCCCGGTGATGAACGCGATCAAAACCATGGCCGAGCATGGATACCGCGCCCTTGGCGTGGCGCAAACTGATCATGATGGCAATTGGCGTTTTCTGGGATTGTTGCCGCTGTTTGATCCGCCGCGCGAGGATGCGGCGTCAACGGTTGCCGAACTGCGCCGCAATGGGGTCGATATCCGCATGATTACCGGCGATCACGAGGCGATTGGCCGTGAAGTCGCTGGTGAACTGGGCTTGGGTCAAAACATCCTGCCAGCTGATGCGGTGTTTGATCGCAACAATCAGGCACGCGATCCGGTCCTGATGGAGCGCGCAGATGGTTTTGCCCGTGTCTTTCCCGAACATAAATATGCGATTGTTCGCCAATTTCAGGATCGTGGCCATATTGTCGGCATGACCGGGGATGGTGTGAATGATGCGCCGGCACTTAAACAGGCCGATATCGGTATTGCGGTTTCCAATGCGACCGATGCGGCACGGGCAGCGGCCGATCTCGTTCTGACCGCGCCGGGCATTTCGGTGATAACAAGCGCGATTGAGGAATCCAGACGCATCTTCGAGCGCATGGGCAGTTACGCGACCTTTCGGATTTCCGAAACGATCCGCGTTTTGCTGTTTATGACGATTTCGATCCTGGTGTTTGATTTCTATCCGGTGACGGCGGTGATGATTGTGTTGCTGGCGTTGCTCAATGATTTCCCCATCATGATGATCGCCTATGACAATGCAGATGTTGCCCAACATCCGGTGCGATGGGATATGGGCAATACGCTCACCATGGCATCGCTTTTGGGCGCGATCGGGGTTGTTTCGTCATTTGCGTTGCTTTGGGTGTCGGAAACCTGGTTGCACCTGCCACCCGAAGAAGTTCAGACGTTGATTTTTCTCAAGCTTCTGGTGGCGGGGCATCTGACGATCTATCTCACCCGGCACAAGGGTTTCTTCTGGCAGAAGCCCTATCCGAACATCAAACTGTTTCTCGCAACGGAGATCACCCAGATCATCGGGACGCTGGCGGCAGTTTATGGTTGGTTTGTACCACCAATTGGCTGGTATCACGCGCTGGTGGTGTGGGGGTATGCGTTGTGCTGGTTTGTTGTGGCAGGCGTTATCAAGGTCTGGGTCTATCGCCTTCTGACCCATCGGCATCAAAGCCACCACAGCCATCTGACACGGGTTGAAGGATCCCTTCATCACGGTCGATAAGACGGAATTCGACAAACAAAAAGCCGGACCAAAGGTCCGGCTTTATCAAGACTTGTATTCAGCCCCTATTCCGCAGCGATATCGCGATGTTCGTCTGGCATGTCGGCAAAGGCATCACGAAGCGCGTTTGACCACGCATCCGAAAGAGCACGAAAGCCCATATCATCCGCCTCGATCCGGCGGATCTCGGAAAACTGGCAGGTGTCATCGGGCAATACGGCCAGATCAAGCGGCATGCCGACTGACAGGTTGGAACGCAGCGTTGAATCCATCGACAGCAACACCGCCTTCACACCATCCTGGATCGGGGTGTCGGGCGTGATCACGCGATCAAGGATCGGCTTGCCGTATTTGTGTTCGCCAATCTGAAGATAGGGTGTGTCAGATGTGGCTTCGATGAAGTTCCCGGCCGCATAAACCAGAAACAGGCGCTGATCGCCGCCCTTGCGCTGGCCACCAATCATGATGGATGCAGCACTGCTTTCATGATGCTGTTCAAGGGTGTCATGATATTTCAGCTGAACCTTTTGCATGGCTTCGCCGAACAGTTCCGCAACACGGAACATGCTTGGCGCGCTCAGGATGCAGTTTCCGGGCTTGGTGTTGGGGTCATCAATGGCCTCAAACAGGGTGCTCATGACTGCCTGGGTGATGGCCAGATTGCCTGCCGAAAGTGCGACAATCGCCCGTTCACCGGGAACTTCCCAGGTGAACATCTTGCGATAGCGCGAAATGTTATCAAGGCCCGCATTGGTCCGCGTGTCCGAAAGGAAAACCATCCCTTCGTTCAGCATCAACCCGACACAGTAGGTCATCTTTTTGTCGCCCGACTATTGTTGTGATTGCGAAATGACGACTGTTACATCCAAATTTTCATTCGCGCCACCAGTATGTACGCCCCGCACAGGTGTGGCAACCTGTCCATCAAGACCGGAACCGAGCCGGATATAATTATCGGTCGGACAGCACTTGTTGGCCGGATCAAACCCCACCCAACCGAATTCTGGCAAATTCAATTCTGCCCATGCATGGGATGCCTCGTGCGGTTTGCCTTCGTGATCGGCAAACAGGTATCCCGATACATAGCGGGCCGGAATGCCAAGATGGCGGGCCGCAGAAATCAGTACATGGGCATGATCCTGACAAACACCCTTGCCATCGGCAATCGCATCAGCCGCCGTGGTATGGACGTGGGTTGCGCCGGGCGCATATTCAATGGCCTCTCCCACAGCCGCAGCCAGGGCATGCGCCAATTCCAGCGCCGAACCATCCTTGGTCTTCTTGGCAATCTTGTCGGCAAGCTTGCGGATGGCGGCACTTGATTTGGTCATTGGGGTGGATCGCAGGAACACGGCGGGAAATGCGCGTTCTTTGTGTCCGCGCAGGACACCGGCGGTATCGGTTGTTTCGACCTCGCCCTTAACGACGATTTCAATCGCCTCTACCGGGCCGTTTGAAGTCAATGTGCTAATGATATCACCATTGCCATCAGTAAATTCCGACCCGATTGTGCACCCCTCAGCCGTGATCGACCAGTTAATGATTTTCTGGCCTTCAAACTCTGCCGGGGTTAGCTTCAGGCTTTGCACCGCATGATAGGCCGGACTTTCATAGCGATAGTGGGTTCTGTGTTCGACGTTCAAGCGCATCTTACTGCCCCCCGAAATGATATGCGTCGGCAATGGCATGCGACAGGATACGGTTCCGACCCTGAAAATCAGTCAGGAACTCATGCAGCCCGGTCGAGAAAATCTCATCCATGTCGCTTTGCGTGAGCAGGGAATATATCTCGACGGCCTGCCGGTGGACGCTGTGGCGTTGGCCGTAATGACGCGCCAGACGTTCAAGGTGTTGCGTGATCTGTTCGGCGCAATGTGCCAGTGACCGTGGGCTAAACGGATTGAGAATCAGGAAATGTGCAATCCGGTGCGGTGAGTAATCATCACGATAGACCCAGTGAAAAGCGCGCAGCGACGATGCTGCACGCAAGACCGTTGTCCATTGATAGTTATCAACACCATCGCCGACCATGCTGGTTTCGGGCAGCAAGACGTAATACTTGACGTCGAGCAAGCGCGCAGTGTTGTCCGAACGTTCGATAAAGGTGCCCAGACGAATAAAGTCATACCCGTCATTACGCAAAATCGTGGAATCGGTAGCACCGCGGAACAGTGCGCCCTGCTTTTTGACCCAGTCGATGAATTCAGGCAGTTCATTCTTGGCCAGATTGTGCATCGACGGGCGACGAAGTTCCATCAGGGCGTTGTTCAGCGCTTCCCACATTTCCGCAGTGATCGCGGTACGCATGGCGCGTGCGTTTGCCCGGGCATATTCAAAACAGTTGAGGATGGATGACGGGTTATCCCGGTTAAAGATCAGGAAATTGGCGACTTCTTCCTGACGCAAGGGTGCATCGGGATCATATCCCGCCGCACAGCCTGATGCTGACAGAACGGATTCCCATTCTGATCGGTTACCGCTTGCAGCGGCGGGCATCAGGGCCATGCGATAGCCCATCTCCATCAGGCGGGCCATGTTTTCGGCCCGTTCGACATATCTCGACAGCCAGAAAAGGTTGTCTGCGGTACGACTAAGCATTACTCAACCCTTTCCTTTAATCACTCATGATCCATGTGTCCTTCACCCCGCCGCCTTGCGACGAGTTCACGACAAGTGAGCCTTCACGCATCGCGACACGGGTCAATCCACCCGGCGTCAGGCGCACATTGTCGCCAACAAGGCAGAAAGGCCGGAAATCAACGTGGCGCGGGGCAATGCCGCTTTCAACAAAGGTCGGGCAGGCCGACAGTGACAATGTCGGCTGGGCGATGAAATCGCCGGGATCGGCTTCGATCCGTTTGGCGTAGGCGGCCTGTTCTTCCTTGGTTGATGCTGGCCCGACCAGCATGCCATAGCCCCCTGAGCCGTGGACTTCCTTGACCACCAGTTCGCCCAGATGTTCGAGAACGTATTTCAGGTCATCAGGCTTGCCGCATTTCCATGTCGGCACGTTATTGAGGATCGGCTCCTGCCCCAGATAGAAGCGGATCATATCGGGTACATAGGTGTAAACCGCCTTGTCATCAGCGACACCGGCCCCCGGTGCAGAACAGATCGCAACCCCGCCCGAGCGATAGACATTCATCAAGCCGGGAATACCCAGCACCGAATCGCTTTTGAAGCAAAGTGGGTCGATATAGGCATCATCGATGCGGCGATAAATCACATCAACCCGGGCCGGACCGCGGGTGGTGCGCATATAGACCCGGTCTTCATGAACAAACAGGTCCTGACCTTCGACCAGCTCAACACCCATCTGGTCGGCAAGGAAGGAATGTTCGTAATACGCACTGTTCATCGCACCCGGGGTAAGAACCACGATGTTCGGTTCACGGTCACATTTGCGCGGCGCGATGCTTTTAAGCGTTTTCAGCAGCATGTCCGGATAGCTTTCGACCGGCTCGATCCGAAGATTTTTGAACAGGTCCGGGAACATGCGCATCATGATCTCGCGGTTTTCAAGCATGTAGGACACACCTGATGGCGTCCGACAGTTATCCTCCAGAACATAAAATTCTTCGGGGCCCGTACGGACGATATCAACACCGACAATATGGCTGTAGACATTGCGCGGCGGATCAATACCGATCACGGCCGGTTCGAACGCCTCGTTGCGAAACACAAGATCCGCCGGGACAATGCCCGCCTTGATGATTTCGGCATTGTGGTAGACGTCATAGAGAAACGCGTTCAGGGCACGGGCACGCTGTTTGACACCGCGATCAAGCTTGCGCCATTCCTGAGATGTGAAAATGCGGGGAATCAGATCAAAGGGAATAAGCCGTTCGGGATCTCCGCCCTCGCCATAAACGGCAAACGTAATGCCAATCTTGCGAAACAGGGTTTCGGCTTCAAGGCGCTTTTGTTCGAGAACCTCGGGACCGTTTGCTTCCATCCAGTCAACCAAAGCGCGATAAGGTTCGCGGATTTGGTCGCCCATTCTCATCTCGTTGAACATGCATACTCCCGTTTATTACCCTTTGATTAAAGGGTGCCGGGCGGGCAAGGGTCAAGGATGTTGACGGTTGAAATGACAGATTTTTCAGCAAACTACTGATCTGATGAAAAAATAAACTTGATGATTAGAGCGTTTGTGCAAAAAACGGGCGGAGTTTACATCCGCCCGATCCCGATCATGCTTTTGCCGGGCGCAACACATGGGTGTGATCTGCGGCGTAAAGCCTAGAGTCGGTGAAATCCTTGCGACCGAACACCTCGCCGACCATGATCAGCGCCGTACGCGTGATACCGCTGCCCTTGACCTTGGCACGGATGTCACCAAGCGTGCCGAATATGTATTTCTGGTCGGGCCAGGTTGCGCGATAGGCAATCACAACCGGGCAATCTTCGCCATAATACGGCGTCAGATCGCGCACGACATTGGCGAGGTTATTGATCGACAAATGGACCGCCAGCGTTGCGCGCGATTTGCCAAGTTCCTTAAGGCTCTCGCCGTCAGGCATGCTTGATGAACGCATGGCTGTCCGGGTCAGAATCACCGTCTGGGACACATCTGGCAGTGTCAGTTCTGCCCCGATTTCGGCAGCGGTCGCGGCATAGGCCGAAACGCCCGG
>NZ_DBGS01000038.1:66809-91023 GCF_002295455.1 Thalassospira sp. UBA848
ATTGCGCCATAGATTGACGGATCACCGGAATGAACGCGTGCAACATCCTGTCCCTTGGCGTGGGCGGCCTCGATCTCGGCCATGATTTCATCAAGGTTCATGGGCGCTGTATCGACCACATGTGCACCGTCGGGGGCCGCAGTCACGATTTCTTCGGGCACCAGCGATCCGGCATAGAGGCAGACCGGGCATTTTTCGATCAGGCGCAGGCCGCGCACAGTGATCAGATCCGGGGCGCCAGGACCGGCGCCAATGAAATGAACAGTCATTATTCTGCCCCGCCTTTCTTGGAAGTGTCGTTTTTGGAAGTGTCAGTGCTGCTGTGAACCGGCGCTTTAGCCGCATCCGGGCCCTTTTTGGCATAGCCGCGCGGGGTATAGACCCATTCGTTCTCACCACGTGTGATGTGGCGGCTGTTGCTCGATCCGACCAATACAGTGGTCAGCATATCGACCATATCGACTTCTAGTTTCGCAAGTGGAACGACTGTAATTTCTTCGTCCGGGCGGCCAAGCTGACGGCCGAGAACCACCGGTGTGTCTTCATTGCGGTGTTCAAGCAGGATATCACGCGCCTTGGCCAGAAGATCGCGGCGGCGTTTGGAAACCGGGTTATAGAACGCAATCACGAAATCGCCCTCGGCCGCTGATTTCAGACGGCGCAGGATGTCTTCGCGCGGTGTCAGAAGATCAGATAGCGAAATCGCACAGAAATCATGCCCCAGCGGCGCGCCAATCCGTGATGCCGCCGCTTGAAGGGCGGAAATACCGGGTGATACCTGAACCGCGACCCGGTTCCAGTCCGCGCGATCTTCACGATCCAGCAGCTCAAACACCAGCGTTGCCAGCGCATAAATGCCGGCATCCCCCGACCCGATCAGGGCAACGTCCTTGCCGGTCGCGGCCAGTTCAAGGGCGTGGCGCGCGCGGGCTTCTTCGGCGCCAAGATCGGAATGATGGCAATCCTTGCCGTCAATCAGCGGGCCAAGCAGATCAAGGTACATCTGATAACCGACAATATCGGTTGCGCGACCGATCAGGGCGGTGGCCTCTGGGCTGCGCCAGCCGATCTGGCCCGGACCGATGCCAACAATCGAAAGCCTGCCCTGCGCTTTGCCGACTTTCTTGGGGATGATGTCATCTTGTGACAGGGCGACGGCACAGGTGGACTTCTTGGTCTTGTGTTTGGGGACAATCAGCTTGCCGTTCGGACCGACCGTGGCCAGTGCCGCACCTTCGGCGACACCATGACAGCCGGTCTCGGCAAACACGACGTCTGATGGCGTCACCAGACGGCCTGCCTCGGCCTCAAGGGTTTGGGCATCAAAGAACCGGGCCGGAACGCCCAGACGTTTGGCAAGTTCGTGGACTGCGGCCTCATCGGCCTTTAGATCGATCGAGGTGACGCAGGCAATGGCCTTCGGGCTTAGGCACTGACCAGCCAGTGTTTCCATCACCAGATCATAAAGATCATCGGCCGGGCAGCCGCGCTCACAGCCGACACCAAGTGCCAGGACCGGCGGGTGATAGGTGATTGCGGTTTCCGGTCCGGCATCGCTGGTATCGGATTCATCGGTTGCGCGCGCAGTGGCGGTAATCACGACACTGCCGTCATCAGATTGGGCAATCGCACTGTTGGTCAGCCACGCAGCTGATCCGGCCTCAATCTCAAGGCGGGCAGATGCACCGGCCAGCAGTGCAGCGGTTGCTAGTTTTACGGTCTCGGGTGTGCCCAGTTTCCAGCCTGCTGGTGGTTCATCAAGGGCCAGTCCCAGCATCGCATCGCCCGGCGTGGTGATGGCGGCAAAGCCACCCAGCCGATCTGCCAGATCGCGCGCCAGCCGGTTACCCCCGTGATGCCCGCCCAGAAGCGGGATAAAGGTGTCGCCGGATTCATCGACGGCAATCACGGCTGCGTCCTGCCACTTTCCGCTGAGAAGCGGGGCAAGCGCACGGATCAGAATGCCCGATGCGCACACACCAATGATGACATGCCCGGTCGAAAAGGTTTGTTGCAGATGTGCAATGGTATCGTCAAAGGCCAAATCAACGTCGCGGGTGGAAACACGTGTACGCAGGCCATGGACGGTCGCACCCTGCAGGCTGGATGCGATCTTGCGCGCAGTCGGAAGCGCACGCTGGGTCAGGCAGACCACCGCAATCGGGGCAATCGGATCGGTCGGCAATACGGGATTGTTATTGTTGTGTTGGGCGGTCATCGCCATGCGTCTCCGCGACGGTGGATCAGGATCATGGAAAAGTACGGGGCCTTTGCATCACTTGGCAAATCGCCAAGCGGGACCATTTTCTGGGTTTCAAGTGTCGCACGCTCGATATAGCGCGCCCGATCAGTCAGGCCCAGCTCATCAATCACATCACGGACCTTCGCGAAATGACGGCCCAGTTTTATGATTGCCGCCGCATCGGTTTTGGCCAGCTGTTCGCGCAGGCGATCAGCATCAAGCGGACCGGGAATGACTTGCAGCACATCATTCTTGGCTGCCAGCGGCGCGCCAAGCTGGGCTGCACAGGCCATCATCGAACTGACGCCCGGCACGGTTTTGACCGGATATCCGGCTTCGGCCAGTCGGCCAAACAGATACATGAAGCTGCCATAAAAGAACGGGTCCCCCTCGCACAGCACAGCAACAGTTTTGCCATCTGCCAGATGCTTGCCGATCTCAAGTGCAGCGGCGTCATAGACCGGATCGGCGGGTTTGCCCATTTCAATGCGAATGGCGATTTCAATGCGGCCTTCCGGGATGTGCGGATCTACGATCTGTCGTGCAAGGCTGACGCCATCTTCCAGGGCTGGATAGGCGATGACATCGGCCTTTTGCAGAACGTTATAGGCCTTGAGCGTGATCAGGTCCGGCTCGCCCGGTCCTATGCCAAGCCCATAGGCCGTTCCGGCCACCGTAAGGGGCGTTGCGGGACGTTCCGCACTGCTCATGCTTTTACTCCAAGGTAATGGGTGACCGGGGCCAGATTGCTCCAACCCTTGAAGCCGCCGCGCGGCACCAGCCGGGAAACCGACAGGCGCGTCAGGCTGCCACCGTTTTTATTGTAAAACCGTAATAATTTTTCTTCGCCTTCGAGCGTTACGGTGTTGGCGACCAGCCGACCATGACGCGGTAGCAAATCCCAACAGGTATCAAGCAGACCATCAATGGTGATCCCGCCGCCGATAAAAATGGCATCAGGCCTGGGCAGGCGATCAGCAAAGTTAAGGGCCTCTTCGATGGATTTTTGTTCGACTGCCAGGGTTGGTACGCCAAGCCGGATGGCATTTTTTTGTATCAGGGCGCAGCGTTCAGCGTCGCGTTCAATCGCAACCGCCAGACCACCCATGCGTTTCCATTCAATCGATATGGATCCACATCCAGCCCCCAGATCCCAAAGCACGCCACCCTTGAACGGGGCGAGCGAGGACAGCGTTTGCGCGCGGATCTCGGATTTCGTGATCATGCCGTCATGGACAAAGGCATCATCAGGAAGACCGGGGCCCTTGGGCAGTGGTTTGGCATTTGGTCCGGCTTCCAGATCAATCATGATCAGGTTGAGCGGATCAATCGGTTTGATATCGGGCATGGATGTTGCCCGTGCCTGCCATGTTTGTGCGGTCTGGGTGGTAATGCGTTCTTCCGGACCACCAAGCCGTTCGCATACCGACATACGGCTTTGATCAAAACCGGCCTCACACAGCATGACAGCAACCAGAGCGGGGGTTGATCCATCAGCACTCAGCGCGATCAGCTTGCCATGCGGGCGCAAATGGGCGCGCAGGCTTTCCGGATCGCGACCATGCAGGGTAATGACATCACAATCTGCAAGGGGCCAGCCGAGGCGCGAAGCCGCCAGTGAAATACTCGAAGGTGCCGGGATCGCATGAACCGGTTCGGTTCCGAAATATTTGATCAGTGTATTGCCAACACCGAAATACATCGGATCCCCACTGGCCAGAACCACCGGGTTCTGATCAAGGCAATCTTCAATCAGCGGCAGGTTGGCCTCGAACGGGGTGATCCACTTGTTCCGGGTCGCGGTGTTGGTGCCGGGCAGCATGGCTATATGGCGCGTGCCGCCAAAGATGATGCTGGCTTTTTCAAGGATCTGGCGGGCAAGCGGCGATAGTCCATCATACCCGTCCTCGCCAATACCAATAACCGTGATCCGGCCCTTGATCGGGGATTGTTCATTCATGACAACCCGCCTTTCTTGCGCTCAAGCGTACCGTCGGGTGTGGAACCATCGTCACGTGCCATGCGCGCCAATGCATTGACTGTGGCCGCGGTCACCGCACTGCCGCCAAACCGGCCACGCAGCGTGACAAAAGGAATGCCGTTTGCGTGCGCAATCAGGGCTTCCTTGCTTTCGGTCGCACCAACAAACCCGACGGGCATGCCAATGATCACGGCAGGCTTGGCCATGCGGCCGTCATGGATGGCTTCAAGCAAATGGAAAAGTGCGGTCGGGGCATTGCCAATGGCGATTATTGCGCCTTCGATATGATCATTCCAGCCCTCGACAGCAGCGGCAGAGCGCGTGGTTGCCAGCTTGGCCGCAAGACCATGTGTGTCGCCGTCATTCAAGGTGCACAACACCTCGTTTTCGGTGGGCAAAAGTCGGGAAATGATGCCATGTCGGACCATTTCCGCATCACACAGGATGGGCTTTCCGGCCCGGAGTGCTGCGGTTGCGGTGCGGGCAACATCCCCGCCAAAGGCAATCTGGTCAGCCATTTCAACCATGCCACAGGCATGAATAATGCGTATGGCGATTGGGCGTTCATCCTCTGAAAAGCGCGCAAGCTTTGCCTCCGCCTCGATGGTCGCAAAGCTTTTGGCATAGATTTCCTGCGGGTCACGCAGATAGTCAAACATTGCCGCGCCTTTCAGGGGACAGGGATCGACCGGTCAGGAACCGGTCGGTTTCTTTGCATCGTCGTGATCATGGGCGTGGCTGTGCCCGTGATCATGGCCATGACCGTGATGGTGATGCCCATGGCTGTGGCCATGATGGTGGTGGTGCCCATGATCATGGCTATGCCCGTCGGTGCCGATGCCCATCACATGGTGATGGTGGCCGACCTGAGGGGTGCCGACATCGCCTTCATAGCCAATGATTTGCTCGCGATACTTGCAAAGCTGGCAGTTCATGTTGTTGTCGCCGGTATCAATCTCGGCCAGACGTTCGGCAAAGCTTTCAAGCACCATCGGATGATCCTTGAGGTAACCTGCCTTGATGAATTCAACATCGCCAAATTCAGCCGCGACTTCATCGGTATGGCTATAGATACGGTCAATCAGAATGCCGGCAAACAGGAAGTACGGGAAAACGACAACGCGCTTGTATCCCAGTTTCATCGCCTCGCGCAGGCCCGCATTGACGCGCGGATGGGCAACACCGGAATAGCTGATTTCGGTACGGCCAAAGCCCATGCCTTCCTGAAGCATACGGGCAACCTTATAGACATTGGAATTGGCGTCCGGGTCATTGGTGCCGCGCCCGACCACCATCAACAGGGTGTCTTTGCGATCTACGCTGTCATCAGCACCTTCAAGAGCTTCTTCGATACGTTCCTTTGCCGCCATCAGAAGCTTTGGATCAATGGCAAGATCGCGACCAAACAGCACTTCGATATCGGGATTTTCATGAGCGAAATTGTTCACTTCGCTCGGCAGGTCGTTTTTGACGTGACCGGCGGCAAACAGCATGCCTGGCAGGGCATAGATCTTCTTGTGGCCCATGGCTTTGAGCTTTTCAAAGCCATCACGCAGGATCGGGTGGGCAAATTCGAGAAAGCCGCTTTCGACATCGTATTCGGCCAGATGGGTTTGTTTCATCGCTTCAACCATGGCGTTGAACTGTGAAACCGCGCGCTCGTCGCGCGAACCGTGACCGCAAATCATTACTGCGCCTTTGGGGGACATAAAAGGCTGCTCCTTTGTCTCTCTCAGATGGTGTAATTCGCACGGCATTTTTGCCATGCGGTACCCGATGCCACCCCCGTTTTCACCGATTGGCCTGCGGAATGCAAGCGGCAGCTACGCCAAGATGATGTGCAAGGGGTCTGGGTGAGGAAAATACTACTTATTGTGGGCCGGTAATGGCCGGGTATCGAAGATGTTGTGGGGCGGTGATCGGACTTTCTTTTTTGTTGCCGGTTTTTGTGGTCAGGTCCAGTAGGTGTCAGGACCGTGGTTTGCCTTACGCTGTTCAGGACAGGCAGGATTAATCATGAAGCTGTATGATAAAATAAAATTTCGTATGAAATATTTCTAGCAAACCGAAAACCTGATGGCAAATTCTCTGCTGTGACCGGCACTTAACCCAACACGCCGTCATTCTGATTGACGCTCTGGCGATCACCGCGCACATTGCGGCAATGGAACCGACATTTACCGATTTTCTGATCCCGGAACCTGCGTTTTTCGGGCCGCTTTTTACCATGCTGGTGCTGGCGCTGGTGTTGGACGCGGTGTTTGGTGACTTCCCATGGCTGTTTTCGCGGATCGGACACCCGGTCGTCTGGGTCGGAAATCTGATCGCGTGGTTTGAAAGACGCCTGAACCGCCCAGATCGTAGCAATGCCGATCGGTTACTTCGTGGGACTGTTACCAGCCTGGCTGTCATTGCCGTTGCGGCCGCAGCTGGTGGTCTGGTTCAGTTTGTTTCCTCAATTGGCGACGTTTTCAGGGCACCAGAAGTTTTTTTGGTCGCGGTTTTGATTGCACAAAAGGGCCTTTATCAACACGTAAAGGCCGTATCAGCTGCGCTTAAGAAAGATGGCATTGCTGGCGGCCGCAAAGCGGTTTCAATGATTGTCGGACGCAATCCCGATACGCTTGATGAGGCCGGGGTCAGCCGGGCAGCGATTGAAAGCTGTGCTGAAAACTTTTCTGACGGGGTGGTCGCCCCGCTGTTCTGGTATGTGGTCGGCGGGCCGATTGGTATTTGCGCCTACAAGGCGATCAACACGCTTGATTCGATGATTGGTCATCGTAACCAGCGCTATCTTTATTTCGGGCGCTTCGCCGCGCGCCTTGATGATGTCGCGAACTTTATCCCCGCACGACTTGCCGGAGGCGTGATTTGTCTTGCCGCATTCATCGGGGGTAAAACCAGTGGCAAGGCTGCCTGGAAGACCATGCTGTCGGATGCCAAAAAACACAAATCCCCCAACGCCGGGTGGCAGGAAGCCGCCTTTGCCGGGGCACTTGAAATCGCCCTTGCCGGACCGCGCCAATATGGCAGTGAAGTGGTTGATGATCCCTATATCGGCGATGGTCGCCGCGACCTTGCCGCAAGCGATATCGACCGTGCACTGCGGCTATTCACCACATCGTGTCTGATCAACGGTGCCTGGCCGATTATTCTCAAAGTGATCTGGGTCGGACTATGAGTGCCGGGCAACGCGCCAATGAAATTCCTTTGGACCGCGAGTTCCTTGAAGGCATCCTGCAAAATCGGACCAACAAAATCATTCTCGATCGGTTTTCAGCCTTCGGAATTAAAGACTGGTGGCTAACCGCCGGATGCCTTGCCCAAACCATCTGGAACATCAAGGCCAATCGCGTCCCGGAATCTGATATTGCCGACTATGATCTATTTTATTTCGATCCCGATACGTCATGGCTGGCCGAAGATCATGTGATCGCCCAAGGCGCTGAACTGTTCTCCGATATTCCGGTTTCAATCGAGATTCGCAATCAGGCGCGGGTACCGATCTGGTATCCGGAAAAATTCGGGGTGCCCTATGGGGCTGTGACTGCTGCCAGTGACGGGATTGATCGATTTGCCTATCAGACAAGTGCGATTGGCGTGCGCAAGGATGCGGACAAAGACGGTATCGATGCCTATCGCATATATGCACCATTTGGTCTGTCGGCCGTGATGGAAGGTCGGGTTATCCCAAACACGGCTCTACCGGTAAAAACGGTCTATGAGGCCAAGGTTGCCCGGTGGCAAACAATCTGGCCAGATCTGATGATCTCACCCTGGCCGGAAAAGAACGGTTTGGGGCAGGACGATTAGTCGTTGCCTTTGTTCATCCGGGCGATGGTCGATGTGGTGGAAAAGCCGTCTTCAAGATTGGCCAGAACAACTTTGCCGCCATAGGCCTGAACGATTTCGGCCCCAACAACCTTATCAATGGTGTAATCCGCGCCCTTGACCAGAATGTCTGGCTTGATCGCCGAGATCAGTTCAATCGGCGTGTCCTCACCAAAGATCACCACCCCGCTGACGGTTTCAAGCGATCCGAGCACGGCCGCACGTGCGGCTTCGGATTGAACCGGTCGTGCGTCACCCTTAAGGCGTTTGACCGACGCGTCGGAATTCAGCCCGACGATCAAACGGTCGCAACTTGCGCGTGCCTGTTTGAGAAGGCTGAGATGCCCCGGATGCAGCAGATCAAAGCAGCCATTGGTGAAGCCGACTGTGTATCCCTTGCGCCGCCAGCGTTCTGCACGATCGACCATGCGATCAAGTGGCATCAGTTTCGCTTCCCCGATCATCAGGTCATGATGATGCAGGGTGGAAATGAGCTCGTCAGGGTAAACAACCGCGGTCCCGATCTTGCCAACCACGATCCCTGCGGCAACATTGGCAATGCGCGCGGCATCGGCAAGGCTTGATCCTGCTGCCACAGCTGATGCAAGGCAGGCCACCACCGTGTCGCCAGCGCCGGAAACGTCAAAGACTTCGCGGGCTTCGGTTGGCAGATGCAAAGCATCGCCATCTTTGGTGACAAGGGTCATGCCATCCTGGCTGCGGGTAAGCAGAACGTTCTCTATGCCGCATTCGGTGATAATCTTGGTCGCGGCGGCGACAGCATCTTCGTCGCTATTTACGGCAATACCGGTTGCGGCTTCGGCTTCTGCGCGGTTCGGTGTGACCACCGTTGCCCCGCGATAGATGCTGTAATCACTACCTTTGGGGTCGACAATGATCGGCTTGCCCGCGCTACGCGCTGCTTCGATTGCGGCGGCCACAACATCGGCATGCAAGACACCCTTGCCATAGTCAGACAGGATGATCGCCGCGACATCCGGTGCCAGTTGCCCGGCCAAAGCGGACAGGTTGCTGATGGTGGCTGGCGCGATGTCGTCCGTCGTTTCATTGTCAGATCGCAACAATTGCTGCCCGCCCGCGATATAGCGGGTTTTGATCGTTGTCGGACGGTTGCGCTCGGTCTGGATATAGGGCTCAACGCCTTTGTCATGTGCAACATATTCCATGACTTCCCGACCGGGCAGATCATCGCCGACAAGCGACAGGAACTGAACGGATGCGCCAAGGGCCGTGGCATTGCGTGTGACGTTGCCCGCCCCGCCCAGCATCGCACTTTCGCGCTCAACCCGGATGACCGGAATGGGCGCTTCGGGCGAGATGCGCGTGACTGATCCATAAACAAACCGGTCAAGCATGACATCGCCAATGCACAGGACCTTGGCGTCGGTCAGTTGTTCAACCTGTTGGGCCAGATGGCTAAGATCGGTCATGGTCGCAATTCTTTGTTCTGTCAGAGTATTCGGGCGACTTTGGCAGTCTGCCAGTTATTTTTTCGTCAGGCCAAGTGTGTGTTCAAGGGCACCGACCAGCATCTGGCCAATCTGGATATGCATTTCCTGAATGCGCGCGGTGGTGTTGCTGGGAACGATCATAAGCGGGTCGCACAGACCAACCATGTCGCCACCTGTCTTGCCAGTCCAGCCGGTTGCAATCAGCCCCATTTCCTTGGCCTTTGCCAGACCAAGATTGACGTTCTTGCTGTTACCGGATGTTGAAATGCCAATTGCAACGTCATCGGGGTTACCAAGCGCCTCGATCTGACGTGAAAACAGGTGATCAAACCCGAAATCATTTCCAATTGCGGTCAAGGCGGAGCTGTCGGTGGTCAGCGCAATCGCCGGAAGCGCGCGGCGATCATTGATATAGCGAACCGTGAATTCAGTGGCGATATGCTGGGCGTCGGCAGCCGACCCACCATTGCCAAAGAACAGCAGTTTGTTGCCGTCATTAAGCGCATCGGTGCAAATCTCGACCAGTTCGATAAAGGCATCGCGCGTGGCTTCGCGAGTCTTGTTGACCAGATCAAGATGCTCGTCAAACTCACTGTCGAAAAAGGCTTTGATATCCATGGATAAGTCAGGTCCTGCTCGCTAATTCGTCTCGGCCGTGTTTCGCAATCAGATCGCGGAAATATTCGAAGACCGGAAGGGGCTAAACATGTGCATATGTCGCCACATATCGTCTTTAACCTTATCGCTCTGATATCAAAACGGGCTGAAACTAGCAGCTTGGTTGGTGGAAAGCTACGACTTATCTATTGGTCGACATGTCTGAAATTGCCCGATATTCGCGTTTGGTTTCAATATCCATGAATGCTAAATACATAACCTGTTAATGGACCGGCGTTATCGTGGTTCGGGCAGGTTAGCGGCTGTTACTCCGTCAAAACAATCTTCTGGTTATTGCATTTATGTCTGATAGCTCAATTCCATCGCCCGAAGCCTTCCTCGTTGACTATGTGCGACGCCTTGAGCGGCGCAAGGAAGGCGTTGGCGCGATTCATGTGCATTTTTCCAAATTGTTGCCCTTTAACCGCCGCGACCATCACATCAGAACCGCGATTACCGCTTTTGAAGAAATTGTACCGGAAGTAACCGGGCGCATTTTTACGCTGTCGAACCAGGACCTGATTTTCATCTTTGATGCCGCCGAGATGGACGAGGTGAATGCGGTCATTTTCCGCCTGAAATTCCTGTTCAATGACGATCCGCTGATCAGTGACGGCAAGGATGAAAGCGGCGCGCCGGCAACCTTCACCGACTATTACGATGTCGGCCAGCAATATAAGGAATTCCTGCATCTGACTCAGATGCTGGTGCGCGCGAATGCCAATCGCCCGAAGGTGGTAAGCAAGGCGGCCGAGCGTCACAATGACCATCCGGAACTTAGCGATGACCGTGCGCCACTGACGCCAAAGATCCTTGGCCGGATCGATGAATCCCTGCGCCGGGCCGATTTGTCCAACCTGATGCGCCGCCAGGCGATTTGTGCCGTGGTTGGTGATGCCCACCCGACACCGGTTTTCCATGAATTGTTCATTTCAATCAAGGATCTGCAGGAAACCCTGCTGCCCGATGTCAATGTGTTGTCAAACCGCTGGCTGTTTCAGCATCTGACAGAAATTCTTGATCGACGCATGTTGTCGCTTTTAACGCGCTCCAATGATGCATCGGTGACTGGCTCTGTCAGTATCAATCTGAACGTATCAACATTGCTGTCCCCGGACTTCCTGACATTTGACAGTAACGTCAAGGCAGGTCAGCGCGGAACAATCGTTCTGGAACTTCAGAAGATCGATATCTTTGCTGATTTGGGCGCATTCTTCTTTGCACGGGATTTCTGTCGGGATCGCGGTTACCGCATCTGCATTGATGGCATCAGTTACCTGTCGCTGCCCTATATCAATCGTAACAAGCTTGGCGTTGATATGATCAAGATGCTGTGGGATCCGGAAATGGAAAACATGGATGAAGAGCATCGCGAAGCCATGCGTGCGGCCGTGGCCGAGTCAGGTGACACCCGTGTCATTCTGTGTCGTTGCGATGATGAACGTGCCATCAAGTTTGGTCATTCGATCAATATCACCATGTTCCAGGGCCGCCATGTGGAGCATCTGATGAACGAACGAACAAAAAAATAGCGCCGGAAACGCGGCGCTATTTGGTTCTTGTGATGACATCAGCTGGCTTAGGCACCGTCCTTGCCATCAATTCCCGCCTTTTCAAATGTCGCCATACCGGTGTGACATTCAGCAGCCGCCCTCAAAAGCGGAATGGCAAGTGCCGCCCCCGACCCTTCGCCAAGGCGCATGCCGAAATCAATCAGCGCCTGCTTGCCCAGTTTATCAATCAGACGGGTGTGGCCCGGTTCTGCCGATACATGCCCGATCAGGCAGTGATCAAGTGCATCGGCGCGCATCGCTGCCAAAACCGCGCCTGCGGCACATGAAACATAACCATCCAGCAAAACCGGAACCCGCGAAAAGCGTGCCGCAATGATCGCACCGGCCATGGCCGCAATTTCACGTCCCCCGACACAGCGCAGAACATCCAAACCGTCATGCATCTGGTTCTTGTGCAGGATGATCGCATCACCCACAACACGCGTTTTGCGGTCAAGGGTTGTGTCATCAATCCCGGTACCGCGACCAGTCCAGTCGCTGGCATTTCCGCCATAAAGCGCGTGGGCGATGGCGGCGGCCGACGTGGTGTTGCCAATGCCCATTTCGCCGGGCACAAAAAGATCCAGTCCCTTTTCGATGGCGCTCATGCCAAAAGCCATCGCTTCGGCACAGCCCTCGTCATCCATCGCAGGTTCATTGGCAAAATCGTTTGTCGGTACTTCAAGTGCGACTTCCATAACGCGAAGTTCTGCATCGACAGACTTGCAGATCTGGTTGATTGCAGCCCCGCCATTAATAAAGTTCTCGACCATCTGCTGGTTAACACTGGCCGGGAAGGCCGAAACGCCCTGTGCAACAACACCATGACTGCCAGCAAAGACCGTAACACGGGGGCGTGACATGCGCGGGCGCGATGTTCCCTGCCACCCGGCGAGCCACATGCTGAAATCTTCAAGTCGTCCAAGCGATCCAGCAGGCTTGGTCAATGTTGGTTCGCGTTCGGCAACGGCGGCCTGTGCATCCTGATCGACATCGGGAAGTTCGGCCAGCATGGCGCGAATTTCCTCAAGGTTTTGTGGCGGGTGTTTCGGGTTGAACATGTGGGTCTCCGGCTGGCGGCAAAGGTGCCTGGGTCCTGGCTGTCGTGTGTTCCGCTTGGCTTCCGGGATGGGAATGATTAGGCTCGGAAACCAGTTGTCTAAGACGGCTCAGAAAGTCAGCCCAAACTAGGCCCGGGCGTGGCAGATTGCCAGTTTGAAAATCGGAAATTTATGATATCCAAAGATCATAACCAAAACGAAACAAATATGCAAAGCGCAGATTCATCGAAAAATGATGGCGCGAACGCCGCCGTTGACGCACCAGTCAAGACATCTGTGATTTCTGATTTCTGGCGTGCCTTGGCCTTGCTAAGCCGTGTGCCGGTGCATGGAATTGACGATTTCCGCGCCGAGCTGATTGCAAGATCCGTCTGGTCCTGGCCACTGGTTGGGTTGTTGCTGGCCGGATTTGCCATGCTGCCAGCGATGCTGGTTTATCAATTGACGGAAAATATCCTGATATTCGCGATCATTGCCCTGGCAGGCATGGTGCTTTTGACTGGCTGCATGCACGAAGACGGTATGGCTGACTGCGCGGACGGATTTGGTGGCGGGTTTGAACGTGCGCGCAAACTGGAAATCATGCGCGACAGTCAAATCGGTACCTATGGCGTCGTCGCCCTTATCTTGTGTTTTGGGCTGCGACTTGTCCTGATGTCTGTGGCCGGTGACGGCGGGCAGGCTGCGATCCTGTTTCTGGTTATGGCGATATCATCGCGTGCAGCCATGCCGATCATGATGCATATCCTGCCCCCTGCGCGTAACGACGGTTTGGGCAAAGGTGCGGGAACACCAAGCCTGATGATGGTCGGGCTTGCGGTGCTCATCGCTGCGATCCTGGCGTTCGTTTTGACGGGTTTGGCCACAACCGTTGTGGTTCTGGCTGGTGCGTTTTTGGCTGTTGGTCTTGTGGCGATGGTGGCGAAATGGCAAATCGGTGGCCAGACGGGTGATGTTTTGGGCGCAACCCAGTTGCTAAGCGAACTTTTTGTCGGAATTGCCTTTGTCGCGGTCATCTGACGATCTGGGCAAGAAAAGGGGATACGAACCCAATGAAAACAACAAGATGGTGGTTGGTGCGTCATGCCCCGGTCCAAAACCCCGAACGTCTGGTTTATGGCCAAAGTGACATGCCAGCGGATCTTTCCGATGAAAAGGCGATCAACACTCTTGCCCGGCAATTGCCAGCATCTGCGACGTGGGTGACCAGCCACCTGTCGCGTACACAGGATACGGCGCGTAGCCTGCAACGTTTCATGGAAGCAGACCATGCGTTGCAGGCAGAAAGCGGATTTGCCGAGCAGCACTTTGGTGACTGGGAGCTGCAGAACTGGAACGATTTGCCCAAGGGTGAAACAACGCGTTTCTGGACCGATTTCGCCCGGCAGCACCCCCCGAAGGGTGAAAGTTTCGCCGATGTTGTCGGGCGTGTTGGTCCGGTCTTTTCCCGGTTAAATGATGCATTTGCCGGTCGCGATATCGTGGCTGTCATTCATGGCGGGACGGTGCGCGCCATATTGGCCAATGCCTTGGGCTTGTCGCTTGAAACGGCATTGGCCTTTCATGTCGATACGTTGGGTTTGACCAAACTTGAATTCATCGACGATGTCGACGAACCCGGCTGGCGTGTGACCGCGGTCAATCAGCGATTTTAAGGTTTCGTCCCTATGCGGATGCGAGTTCGATGTCCGATGCCATGTCATCGAGCGCGTGTTCAGCCAGATAGCGGTCCACCATATCCGGCTCAAGGTCATGGTTTTCGCAAATATCGAATACATCGCGCAGATAGGCCTGATAATACGGGACAGGTCGGCTGCGTGATTTGGCCCGCAATTTGGCGACATTCGGGAAATCCGCCGCAAAGGATGCGCTTTCGATTGCCTGAATGATGGTGTCGTCAATGATGGCAGCTGGCATACCGCAATAGGTTTTGCCACAGGCAGACAGCATCTTGCTGGCAGTCGGAACGGAAATGCCCGGCTGCGCAAGCAATTCGTTCAATTCATCGTTCCCGAAGTCGGAAATCGACATCAGCGTTACAAGCGTCGGCATATCGCGAACAAGCAGCGATAATGCGTTCACGCGAATGCCGCGTTCATGGGACCAGATGATGGAGGCGATCACCCCCTTCGAGGCATCCTGAGCAAAAATTTCCCGAACGTCGCGCCGTGCCAGCGTGATTTCGCCCTCAATCGCATATTCTTCCAGGAAGTCCTGAAAGGATCTGTCCGGACTGTTCAGGCGACCAAGCAATCCCAGCCACATGTCCTTGCGAGAGGAAGTGGTCCAGGTTGGCGCAGTCGACTGTCGGATTTTCAATAGGTGAGACCGTATAGCCATTTGTGCTCACAAACTTCCAGATTACCCCAAGAGTTTTGGCGCAGATTTTTCTGCTGCCAGCCGGGTGCTTGTTCTTTTGTTCCCGGTTTTGCGCGAGATTGCGGATTTTTCCGTCTGTAGTTTCAGCGCGACGTCTTGATGTTGTCTGAAATGGTAGGGGCCCTCAAGCAGACAATTCTTACAAATACTGACCTTCCGGTTAGGTCGTGTGTATCAGACAGCTTGAAGGGCCGAGATTGACCTTTGGCATTTATGGCAAACCTGCTAGGTTCGGCGCACCGTTCGGTGATGGGAAATCGGTGCAAGGCCGATGCTGCCCCCGCAACTGTATCGGGTTGGGCGATCCGGGTCGGCGCGTGGCGCCAGACCAGCCACCGGGCAACCGGGAAGGCGGACCGCTTTCATGCCCGCAGCCAGGAAACCTGCCGAAGGTGTCACTATTCTTTAGAAGGTGGCGACGCAATCGGGCCTCGGTGGGAGGCCATGGCGAGGAATAAACGGGATGACCCAGATTTTACCCCCTGACGGCCCCTCTGGCGGGACGCATCTGATCCTTGGTGGGGCGCGATCCGGCAAAAGCCGGTTTGCCGAAAACATTATCAATCACGCAGGTGGTGGCACATATATCGCAACCGGGCGGGCCTGGGATGATGAAATGGCCAACCGCATCGATCTTCACAAACAATCGCGCGGCGATCTCTGGCAGACAGTGGAAGAACCGCTTGAACTCTGCGCTGCCTTACAGACCTGTAATGTCACGGGTGGCAAACCGGTTCTGGTCGATTGCCTGACCTTGTGGCTGACCAATCTCATGCTCGAAGACCGCGATATTGACGCCGAGACTGAGGCCCTTTGCGATCTGGTGCCGAAACTTGTTGTGCCGGTGCTTCTGGTCTCAAACGAGGTCGGCTTTGGCATCGTGCCGGAAAATGCGATGGCACGGGCCTTTCGGGATCATGCCGGGCGCCTGCATCAACGCATCGCCGAACTGGCCGACAAGGTGACCCTTGTGGTGGCCGGCATACCGATGCAGGTCAAATAGCAACATAAAGAATTGAATTTTAAGGACTTTACAAATGGCACAATTGGGCAAAATCCCCGCAACCGTCATTACCGGTTTTCTGGGGGCAGGCAAAACAACGATGATCCGCAACATGCTGGAAAATGCTGATGGCAAACGCATTGCGCTGATTATCAATGAGTTTGGCGATCTCGGTGTGGATCGCGGCATCATCAATGGCTGCGGTATCGAAGGTTGCGAAGAAGATGATGTGGTTGAACTGGCCAATGGCTGCATCTGCTGCACGGTGGCAGATGACTTTCTGCCAACCATCCAGAACCTGATTGATCGTGAAACACCACCTGACCATATCGTTATCGAAACATCTGGCCTTGCCCTGCCAAAACCCTTGGTAAAGGCGTTTAACTGGCCCGAAGTCCGGTCGCGTGTGACGGTTGATGGTGTGGTAGCCGTTCTTGATGGTGCAGCGTTGCGCGATGGTCTTTTTGCCCATGATCATCACGCGGTACAGGCCCAGCGCGAAGCCGATGACAATCTGGATCATGAAAGCCCGCTTGAGGAACTGTTCGAAGAACAACTTCACTGTGCGGATATGGTGGTTCTGAACAAGACGGACCTTCTGACCGATGCTGAACGCAGCAAGGTCGAAGCCGATATCCGTGCAGAATTGAAAAAGCCGTCGGTCAAGATTATCGCAACTGACCATTCACGGGTGGAAAATGCCATCCTGCTGGGTCTGGGGGCTGCTGCCGAGGATGACCTTGATAGCCGACCGAGCCATCATGACGATGGTCACGAACACGACCATGACGATTTCGACAGTTTCGTTGTCTCGCTTGATGCGATCAGCGATCCGGCGACGCTTGAGAAGCGCCTGATTGATGTTGTGCGCCAATTTGATGTTTTGCGGATCAAGGGATTCCTGGATGTGCCGGGCAAACCGATGCGCCATGTGGTTCAGGGGGTTGGCGAACGTTTCCAGCGCTATTTCGACCGTCCGTGGGCGGATGGCGAAACCCGCCGTTCCGAACTGGTCGTGATTGGTCTGCATGGTCTGGACCGTGCAGCGATTGAAGCCGCCATCAAGGCCGCCTGAATCCATTCGACCTGATGAAACTTGGCTGAGACCGGATGGATTTTTACATCCGGTCTTGGTCGCCTTTTCGACGTAACGACGCAAGAATACGGATCCCCAAATGCATCTATTGGCAGCCCAGCCCGGAATGGTCACGGATGGCAGCGAGGCCGTCGACCTTGGACAGCAACCCGGCGATGTGGTGATCCTGTCTGCGGCCGAGTCTGAGCTGGCCTGCCTTGCCGGGGCACAAGGGCGTCTAGTGGATGCATTCGGCGATCAAACCCCGTCCTTGCGTCTGGCAAGCTTGCTGCAGCTTGGCCATAACATGTCAGTTGATCTTTATATCGAAGATGTGCTTTCCGATGCCAAATTCATCATCGTTCGCATTCTGGGCGGGCGCGGTTATTGGGATTACGGTATCGAACAACTGGTTGCCCTTGCGCGTGCCAAAGACATTCCCTTGGTCCTGTTGCCCGGCGATGATCAACCCGATGCAGAACTTTTGTCGCTTTCGACCGTCAAGGGGCGCGAATATCAGAATATCTGGCGTTACCTGATCGAGGGCGGACCGCAAAATTCCGAGAATTTACTTCGCCTTATATACGAAAACTTAAATTCAAGCGTGAACTGGAACTGGTCACCTGCCGCGCCACTGGTCAAGGCCGGGGGCTATTGGCCCGGCAAGGCGCAGGCAAGCCTTGATGAAATCCGGGTTAACTGGATTGAAAATCAACCGGTTACGCCGATTATCTTCTATCGTTCACTGGTACAGGCCGCCAATCTGGATGTTGTTGACGCGCTGGTTGAGGAACTTTGTGCCAATGGTCTGAATCCATTGCCAATTTTTGTCGCCAGTCTCAAGGATCCGGTGGCAGCGGCATTGGTCGAGGACTGGCTGGCAGAAACCAGTGCGGATTTGATCCTGAATACCACCGGGTTTGCGATATCTGTTCCGGGATCAGAACGAAAAAATGGTCCGTTTGACGCGGTGGATGCCCCGGTCTTTCAGGTGGTGCTGTCGGGTGGTGGCGAAGAAGCCTGGCGTGAAGGTGTGAATGGTCTGGCCGCGCGTGATATTGCGATGAATGTCGCCCTGCCCGAAGTCGATGGCCGTATCCTTTCACGTGCTGTGTCGTTCAAGGGATCGGCTGGCAAGGATGACCTGACCCAGATTGATCTGGTGAAATACATCCCGGTCCGTGATCGTGTTGCCTTTACTGCCGAGCTTGCCGCCAACTGGGTACGCTTGCGCAAATCGGATACTGCTTCGCGCAAGGTGGCGATGGTCATGGCGAACTATCCCAACAAGGATGCCCGCCTTGGCAACGGGGTCGGGCTTGATACCCCGGCCGGCATGATCGAAACACTTCGCGCGATGCAGGGCGAAGGATACAGTATCAATGATCTGCCGGAAGATGGCGACGCCTTGATTGCTGCGATCAAGGCCGGGCCGACCAACGATTTCAAATCCCTTGCTGATCGCGAAATTCGCGTGACCTTGTCTCGCACGGACTACCAAAAGGCGTTTGATGCGCTGCCACCGGCCATCCGGGATCAGGTAATTGAGGCCTGGGGCGACCCAATGAATGATCCGTTCTATCTGGCGGGTCAGGATGCCTTTGCGCTTTCCATCCTGCCGCTTGGCAATGTGGTGATCGGGTTGCAGCCCGCGCGTGGCTATAACATCGATCCGCTTGAAAGCTATCACTCGCCCGATCTGGTGCCGCCGCACAACTATTTCGCCTTTTATATCTGGCTGCGTCATGTGTTTGGCGTCGATGCGATCATTCACTTTGGAAAGCATGGCAATATGGAATGGTTGCCGGGCAAGTCGCTGGCGCTGTCCAAGGATTGCTTCCCGGAGGCCGTTTTTGGTCCGACCCCGCATTTCTATCCATTCATCGTCAATGATCCGGGTGAAGGCACACAGGCCAAACGCCGCGCCCAGGCGGTGATCCTTGATCATTTGACCCCGCCTTTAACCCGGGCGGAGAGCTATGGGCCGCTCAAGGATCTCGAAGCGCTGGTCGATGAATACTATGATGCTGCCGCGGTTGATCCCCGCCGTCTTGTGATCCTCAAACGCGACATCCTTGAACTGGCGATCCGCATCGGCCTTGACCGTGATTGCGGCATCGAGGTGGGCGAGGACGAAGAAAGCGCACTGGCCAAGCTTGATAACTATCTGTGCGAACTGAAAGAACTGCAGATCCGTGACGGGTTGCATATCTATGGCAAGGCCCCGGATGGCGATCTTTTGACCGATCTTCTGGTCGCACTTGCACGGCTACCGCGTGGTGCGGACACCGGCCCCAAGGCATCCCTGCATCGTGCGATTGCCAGGGATATCCTTGATGATCCTGCCTTTGATCCGCTTGATTGCGCCTTTGCCGAATTCTGGCCGGGCGCCAAGCCCGAAATACTCGCGCACTATGACGGCGAAGATATCGGACCATGGCGCACCACCGGCGATACCGTGGAACGGATCGAGCTTTTGGCACGTGATCTGGTCAGGGGAACGGTGAAGGCCGATCCGGCGTGGCCAGCCATCTGTGACGTTATTTCTGATATCGAAATGAATATTCGCCCGGCGGTTGTTGGTTGCGGCCCGGCCGAGGTCGAAGGCCTTTTGCGGGGTCTTGCAGGCAAGTTCGTTGAACCCGGACCATCTGGCGCGCCGACCCGCGGCCGGCCGGATGTGTTGCCGACCGGGCGCAATTTCTATTCGGTTGATACCCGTACCGTGCCAACCCCGGCGGCCTGGCAGTTGGGCTGGAAATCAGCGGAATTGCTGCTGGAACGCCATGTGCAGGATCACGGCGAATGGCCAGCGGCGCTGGGGCTTTCGGTCTGGGGTACGAGCAATATGCGTACTGGTGGCGATGATATCGCGCAGGCGCTTGCCCTGATGGGGGTACGCCCGACCTGGGATAGTGCATCACGCCGGGTCACCGGTTTTGAAATCATGCCGGCATCGGTGCTGGGGCGTCCGCGTGTTGACGTCACCTTGCGGATTTCTGGCTTCTTCCGCGATGCCTTTCCCGGCCTGATAGATCTGTTTGACAGTGTAGTAAGGGCGGTGGCCGACCAAGCTGATGAACCCGATGACGCCAATCCGATTGCCGTGCGTGTGCGGACCGAAACCGAAAAACTTCGCGCAAAGGGAATGGATCAGGATCAGGCCGCCCGACAAGCGGGCTTCCGGGTGTTTGGTTCCAAACCCGGCGCCTATGGGGCCGGTTTGCAGGCGATGATTGATGAAAAACTCTGGGAAGATGAAGACGATCTTGCCGATGCCTACCTTGCCTGGGGCAGCTATGCCTATGGCAACGGTGCCGAAGGCACGGCGGCACGCGATCTGTTTGAAACCCGCCTCAGTAAGGTCGATGCGATTGTCCACAATCAGGATAACCGCGAACATGATCTGCTGGATTCCGATGACTATTATCAGTTCGAAGGCGGAATGACATCGGCTGTGCGTAGTTTATCAGGCAAGCAGCCAACGGTTTATCACAGCGACCATTCCCGTCCCGAAAGCCCGAAGATCCGGACACTCGAAGAAGAAATTGCACGTGTTGTTCGGGCGCGTGTGGTGAACCCCAAATGGATCAAGGGGGTAATGCGCCACGGCTACAAGGGCGCGTTCGAGATGGCGGCAACAGTCGATTACATGTTTGCCTTTGCTGCCACAGCACGTTGCGTCGCTGATCATCACTTTGATCTGGTCTATGACGCTTATCTTGGCGATGCAGAGGTACGCGATTTCATCGCCGATCATAATCCTGACGCGCTTCAAGATATCAAGGACCGCCTGCGTGAGGCAATTGAGCGCGGGCTGTGGCAGCCGCGCCGCAACAGTGTTTCCGCCGATCTGGTGCCATAATCTGTCAACTGATGCTTGTCATTGGAATCACGGGAATTTTACCGTGGGAACAAACCGGGCAGTTGAAACGTTACGTTTTCGCACCATATCTCAATTAACCAACTGTTAATAAGTTGTGAGGGACGGGGCACCCCTATCGGATCGCCTGCATGGGAAGCAGGTTGATTGAACAGATCGGAGGCCGCGATGGATATCAAGACCAACGTTCGTTTGCCTGATTATCTGCAAACTCCAATACCCGCCCATGGGCGGCATGCAGATATCGTCAACTTCCTGCTTTCTGACTTTGACATGCCTGAATGGTTGCGTGCGGACTTGCACGGCGATGGACGCTATCGCCCGGCGCGTGGTGCCATTCGCGCAGTGCTGGACGTGCGCGAACACTTTAACGGTGTGCACCGGCCAGTGACGTTTGACGAGTTTCATGCTGGCATGACAGAGCTTGCCCACCATCTTCCGGGTCCCGATCAGACCAAATTTGAAATCAACGCCAAGGTGAAGATTTACTGGCGCTACCTGCAAGGGGTCGAACGCCAGGTTTGGCGCACGGCCATTGCTGTTGCCCATCTGCGTATGGATCACTTCCCGGTGGTGCGTGAATTCAAAACTCTCATTGAACAGGTCGCAATCAGCCGCGACTGGCTGGAAAAACGCCTAGAGTTGGTTGAGAAAAGCTTCCAGAGTCCGGCAGCAGCGCGCAACGACGCCGTTCGCAAGGCCCTGCATCGTTTGCGCCGCATGTCACCCGGTGATCGTCTGCAACTGTTTAACAAGGCCCGGATGCGCCGCCCGGAATTGCGCAATATCGATATGCGTGAACCCGATAAATGGGCTGATCTGGTGACTGGCGATCTTGGATTGACCACCGGCGACAGTGCCAGCATGTAACGCCGAGTGGCTTTGGTTTGCAGTCACAAGATAAAGGAACAGCGCGATCCTTGGGGTCGCGCTTTTCTTTTGCGGGATTGTCTTAAGGCAGGCATGCGGGCAAACTTGATGCCCAATATCTCAGGGCAGGCACATCGCGTGAAGAACTTGATTTCAATATTCTTTTGGCTCCCGTGGCTCCCGGCTTTGGCCTTCGTCGGCCTTCTTTGGCAGGGAACACCCGCAACAGCCGCGGATGGTAAGGATTGGGCGCCTGTCCCGACCGGACCGTTCCACTGGCAACTGCAAGGGGTGCTTGACGTCGATCCCTCCATCCGGGTCGTGGGCGGGGATCTTTTCGATATATCAGCTGATCAGGTCGCCGCATGGCGTACTGCCGGGCATTATCCGATTTGTTATGTCAATGTCGGCGCGGTCGAGGATTGGCGCGATGATGCGCAGGACTTTCCAAGCGATGTGATTGGTGCGCCCTATTGGGGGTGGGATGGCGAAAACTGGCTTGATATCAGCCGGTTTGAACGCTTTGTCGATGTTATCAGGGCACGTCTTGATCTGTGCCGCGACAAGGGGTTTCTGGCAATTGAGCCTGACAACATAGACGCCTATGAAGCCGACCAAAGCAGCAAGCCGACAGGCTTTGACATTTCGCGCACCGATCAGCTGCGCTATGTGAACTGGCTCATCAAGGAGGCCCATATACGTGGCCTTGCCATCGGGCAGAAAAATGCTGCTGACCTTGTACCAGATCTGGTCGACCGGATGGATTTTGCCCTTCTGGAGTCAGCTTACCGCCTTGGCTTTATGGGGGAATTTGACCCCTATGTTGATCAAGGAAAGCCTGTTTTTGCCGTCGAATATCTTGATGAAGGCGCAGATGCGATGGCCTTTTGCCCGGCTGCGGACGCGCACGGATTTCAGGGCATAATTGCGCGCATCGACCTTGATCAGACACCGCAAAACTGCCCTTGAGCCCAAGCTGCTTTCGCTGCATTCTGTGGCGGCATTTCAAAGGGAAGAAACAATGACCGACAAAAGCCAGCCAGACGTCGATATTAACGCGCGCCATGATGAAAAAATGAAGAAAATCAAGGCCGCGCGCGACAAGATGATGGCCCAGAAGATCGACAAAAAGGGCCTGATCATTGTCCATACCGGCAAGGGCAAGGGCAAGTCATCCTCCGCCTTTGGCATGGCGATGCGCTGTGTCGGCCATGACATGAAAGTCGGCGTTGTCCAGTTCATCAAGGGTGGCTGGGAAACTGGCGAGGCAAAGCTTCTGAAAAAGTTCCCCGATCTTTGTGAATTCCATGCCATGGGGGCGGGCTTTACCTGGGAAACCCAGAACCGCGCACAGGATGTCGCACTGGCGCGCGAAGCATGGGGCAAGGCGTTGGAAATGCTACGTGATCCAAGCTATTCGATGGTGATCCTGGACGAGATCAACATCGTTCTGCGCTATGATTTCCTGCCGCTTGATGACGTGCTTGAAGCACTCGCCAACAAATTGCCAGATCAACACATTGTCCTGACCGGGCGTAACGCCCCGGATACTTTGATCGAGGCGGCCGATCTGGTCACGGAAATGACAATGGTCAAACACCCGTTCCGTGAACAGGGCATCAAGGCACAGATCGGCGTTGAATTCTGATCCGGCTTGATCATCTGAAAGAAAGTTTTGAAACCGGAATGAGTGTGCAATCCGTTCCCGCCCTGATGTTGCAAGGTACCGGTTCCGATGTCGGGAAATCCTTGCTGGTGGCCGGATTGTGCCGGGCCTATGCGCGTCGGGGCCTTCGGGTGCGCCCGTTCAAACCGCAAAACATGTCCAATAACGCTGCTGTCACCGATGACGGTGGCGAGATCGGCCGTGCGCAGGCTCTTCAGGCACGTGCGGCGGGTGTTGCGACATCCATCCATATGAACCCTGTCCTTTTGAAGCCGCAAAGTGATATCGGCGCGCAGGTGGTCGTGCAGGGCAAAGTCATGACCAGTGCCAAGGCGCGCGATTATTATCGCCTCAAACGCGATCTGTTGCCCAAGGTGGTCGAAAGCTTCGAGGTTATGGCACGTGATGCCGACCTTGTCTTGATCGAAGGCGCCGGGTCCCCGGCCGAGGTAAACTTGCGCGCATCCGACATTGCCAATATGGGCTTTGCCGAGGCCATTGGTGTGCCCGTCATTCTGGTCGGCGATATTGATCGTGGCGG